>PQXD01000009.1:36827-108230 GCA_003194485.1 Deltaproteobacteria bacterium | reverse complement strand
CTCCGGATTATAGCTTCTGAAATTGTAGTTCATGAGGCCCTCAAAAAGCAATTATCATGTTGAAATTATATAATATTTTACCGAATTCGGCCTCATTTTGCAACTAATATTTGCGGGACAGACTCTTTAGTGATAATGATCTCCACGCGTCGATTGGCGGCACGGTTTTCACAGGTGTCATTAGGTCTTAAGGGCTGATTTTCCCCATAGCCGCTAATGAAAAACCGGGATGCGGAGAGCCCCATGTCATCGATCAGGTATCTGGCGACCGCGCAGGCACGGGCGGCCGATAGCTCCCAATTGGTTGGAAACCGCTCCGAATGAATGGGCACATCGTCCGTGTGTCCCACAAGATTCACCACATGCCTTGTCTGCCGGAGGATTTCGCCTATTTCCCTAAGCGAGCGTTTGGCCTCGGGCATCAATTCCGCCTTCCCGGTTTCGAAAAGGAGATCGCCCTTCAGGATGATGCTTACCGTCTTATCCGGTGTGAGCTCTATAGAGGCGAATTCCCCCAGGGCCTTGGCACGAACTGTCTCTCGGCTCATATCGTATATCTTCGTCATGCTCAGGTTCGGCTCGGCGAGTCTTTCACGCCGGTGGCCCATCACCCCCTCCTTCACTAAAGGGGGCAGGATCATTCCTCTCTTTGGCTCCTCGGACAACGCTTGCTGTTTTGAGGCGGAAAAGACATACAGAACGGCAAAAAATATAAACATGGTCATCATCAAATCCGACCATGACACTGACCAATGCAAACTTTTCCCTGGTCGGCTACCTGGAAAGAGGCCATCCTTTTCCTGAAAAGGTGCTCCAATCAGATCTTCGTCATCCAACGCCGTTGAAATAGAGGGGCAAACCTCTGTCGGATTTTCGCCGATGGCCGCCCCTTCAAACATCCACTCCAGATCCCGGGCCTCCACATCCAATGAAAAATACGGGCTGGGGCCTTCGGAATCCGAAAAGGTTAATGCATCCAACGAGTTACCACAATGTTGATCGTTAAAACCCGTTTTCTCTTCATTGGCCAAGTTCCGGATCTCCCTTCTTAGCATGATTGGACGAATTCCATGGGCAGATCTATTGGCCTGCCCGCTGATAAGATCTTTTCTTGCGAAACCGGTGCCAAATGGGCAGGTGAAGCCAAGATGCCCGGTTGGTGCCTGAATAGGCCAAACAGGGAGATGGCGGAAACCAAGGGCAAGGAACATTTTTCCTCTCGCTTTTTCTGGCCTGGAAATATTTTCACTCCCCCCCTCTCTCTCCCACAGCAAAAGCCAAGAAAACTACGGAGACTTCCGTTAAACTGTTCAAAGAAACATCCCCTTCCTGTGAACGGTTGCCATCTGTGCCCCCTGCCGCAGAAGCGGTTTGCCTTTTGCAGGGTTTCGATCGCGGACCAAATTGCACTGCCTCTCCGGTCCGCGATGAGTGAGCTTTGAAACCCGGAAAAAGGCAACCGCTTCAAGGCAGGATATAACGGGTTCACCGGATATTTACATAGAATCTATGGGCTATAATTTTTGGCAGACTGGAAATATATTGCAATTTCATTAAAATACACAAAGACTCCTTTCTGCCATCGATAGGGTTCGGGGTGATAAAAAATTTTGAGGAAAGTCCGCCTAATAGGATCTTGGAATAGTTCAAGGAACAGCCAATCAAGTCATTTTAGATTCGTAAGCTGTTATGAATCAACATTCCCTGACTTCATGGTGCCCCCGGCAGGATTCGAACCTGCGGCACCAGGATTAGGAATCCTGTGCTCTATCCCCTGAGCTACGGGGGCCGTAAGCGGAAGAGCGATAACATAGTGCGTATATTACTGTCAAGTTCAATACATGGTAATCTCCTCTTTCAAAAATAAGATAATCCTGAACACCGAACCTGTGGACATCCATAAATTAAATCCCAGAAATCTCCTTGCCATAGAGACATCCTGTGATGAAACTGCAGCTGCGGTCCTGAGGGATGGCAGGCATCTGATGAGCAATATAGTGGCCTCTCAGGCTCACATCCACAAGGAATACTGGGGGATCGTTCCTGAATTGGCCTCAAGGCACCATCTTGAAGACATAGTAAGGGTCGCGGAAAAGGCGCTCCTGGAAGCGAATACGGATATGTCCGCAATAGATGCCGTGGCAGTTACCCAGGGCCCCGGGCTTGTGGGTTCGCTTGTTGTCGGGCTGTCCTTTGCCAAGGCCCTGGCAATGGCCCGCGGCATTCCCCTGACAGGCGTGAACCACCTTCACGCACACCTGTCTTCTGTGTTACTGTGCAAACACACACCATCATTCCCCTTTGTGGGTCTTGTGGTGTCAGGCGGCCATACAAACCTCTATGTGGTCAATGATTTTCTTTCGGCGGAGCTTTTGGGCCAAACCAGGGATGATGCTGCAGGTGAGGCCTTTGACAAGGTGGCGAAAATGCTTGGACTTGAGTATCCCGGAGGCCCCATAATCAGCCAACTTGCTGAAAAAGGAGATCCCCGTGCCTTTTCGTATCCAAGGGCCAGGCTTCCGAAAACACCTTTTGACTTCAGCTTCAGTGGTCTCAAGACATCTGTTTTGACTTCGATCAGGAAATTATCCGGACAGGGCCCGTTACCTGTCCAGGATATCTGTGCCTCGTTTCAGGAGGCAGTTGTCGACGTGCTCGTGGAAAAAGTTTTATTTGCTGCAAAAAATTATGATATAACCAGGATAGCGGTAACAGGAGGAGTTGCAACCAATTCCAGGCTCAGAGCCAGGATGGGCGAGGAAGCACGGAAACTTGGCTGCAAGGCCTATTTCCCATACCCTGAACTGTGTACTGACAATGCCGCAATGGTTGCCTTGACGGGTTATCATCAGATAAGGGCCGGGATCCTGATCAGGGAAGATGCAGATGTCTACTCAAGGCTTCCGATCTGAACAGAATGCCTCGGTCCGGGTAAACTCACATGGGAGAGCTTGTCCCTGTTAAAAAAAGAAAAAATATTCTCCGCCACGCAAAAAGAGACAAAGGGATCAGTCCCGGGAGAACCGTAAGATATCAGTGGCTTCGTTTAGTGAGGCTGAGAGGGGATCCATTCATTCTCGCGCGGGGTATCGCTATAGGGACTTTTATCGGACTTACACCCACAATTCCCTTCCACACCATACTCATAATCTTTCTTTGCGCTGCCGGAAGGGGTCATCTTGTGGCCGGACTCATCGTCAGCCTCATGGTAAGCAATCCGCTTACCATTCCCTTCCAGTACTATGTATCCTGGAAAGTGGGTACCATACTTACAGGCAGCTCGTTTTCCTGGGAACATGTAAAGCACCTCATGGATATGGCCCGTGATGCAAATATATTCGAAGCAGTAAAATTGATATACATAGACAGCTTTAAGTCAATGGGATCTGTGGTGCTCGGAGGCGTAGTCTTTTCCCTTCCGTTTGCAGCAGCATCCTATTTCTCAGCCCTGCATTTATACATCCATCGTCAGAAAAAACGAATGGATCGTATTATTAAAGCCAGCCCTGATGATTCATGACCCGGCAAAGAGATATCCTGCAACCTGGTATCCATAAACCAGGCTTTCCACGGCCGAAACGCTCCCTTGGTCAAAACTTTCTTGTCCATCAAGGCACAATTGAGACCATAGTGAGACTGTCCGGCATACAGCCCGGAGATCGAGTAGTAGAATTGGGTGTAGGGCTCGGGACCCTGACCAGGGAGCTTTCAAAAAAGGCCTCCAAGGTTACAGGCCTTGAGATAGACGAAAGGCTGATCAAATGGGTGCGCGAAAAGCGACCCCTGCCATGGAATGTGGAATTGCGTCATTCGGACATCCTCAGGGTCTCTTTTCAGGGCCTTGCGGAAGAACTGGGAGGCCCCCTCAAGATAATCGGCAACCTGCCCTATAATATTTCAAGCCAGATAATATTTAAGCTGATTGAGGAACGTAATCATATAGACCGGGCTATATTGATGCTTCAAAAGGAAGTAGCCGAGCGCCTCGCATCACGTCCGGGAAGCAAGGCTTACGGAATATTATCAGTAATTACCGGATATTGCGCCGATGTCGCCAGATTAATGGACATACCGCCGGGCCTTTTCCGCCCCCGTACCAAGGTCACCTCTACCTTGGTGCAATTGGAATTCAGAGAGCCTGTTATAGTCGCAACGGATTTCGCACTTTTTAAGAATATTGTCAGGAAGGCATTTCAGAAGAGACGAAAGAAGCTGATAAACGCCCTTAAGGGACTGCCCCCTTTTTCCCAGGACGAAATACTTCATGCGCTGAAGATCTGCGGGATAGATCCGGGATACCGGGCAGAGGTCTTGAGCATTAAAAACTTTGTAACGCTGTCAAATATTCTGGATAAGAACGTGCTTCTTTAAGGTGGGGATCAGGGCAGCGCCGGCACTGCAGGCGGATATTGCATTGGACAAGGAGGAAATATGTGGAGTTTCGGATGGTGGACCACGGGCAGGGATCAGGCAGCCATTGACCTGTTTGAGACAGTACATAATGCCATTAACAATGGAATCATCCCCGGAGAGATCTCATATATGTTTTCTTCAAGGGAGCCTGGTGAAAGCGAATTCAGTGACAGGTTGATGATAAGGGCTGAAGATCGTGGCATACCTGTGGTCAGTCTTTCGGCAGTGCGTTTTCTCCCTGATCTCAGGAAACGGGACCGCGAGGCATGGAGACAGGCCTACCACAAAGGTATCCTTGATAAAATCAGGGATTTTTCGGCCCAGGTGGTAGTGCTCGCGGGCTACATGTGGGTAGTCAGCCCGGAGGTCTGCCAAAAGCTCTCGATTATCAACCTTCATCCCGCGGCCCCTGGAGGGCCTGCCGGCACCTGGCAGGAGGTAATCTGGCAGTTGCTGGACCGGAAAGCTGATAAGACCGGAGTCATGATGCACCTTGTGACCCCGGATCTCGACAAAGGCCCTGCTGTCACCTATTGCTCTTTTCCCATAAAGGGAGATACATGGGATATCCTGTGGGAGCAGCTTGAGCATGAGCTTCAAAGGTCAAGCCTTGAAGAGATAAAGGAATCATATGGAGAATCACAGCCGCTTTTTGCCAGAATCCGCGACGAGGGAGTAAAAAGGGAGCTCCCGCTCATCGTCCATACCATCAGGCTTCTTGCCGCAGGAGATATCTCAATTAAGGATTTCCAGCTTTACGACAAGGCCGGAGGCAAACTGGCCGGACCCTATGATCTTACAGATGCTATTGAAGAATGATTTCGCTGAAAATACCACAATATGCTGCGTTGCTTCGATTTTCCAGTCACTGCGACGTACGCCAAGTACGTCTCATTCCTGAAAAATCTCGCGCCTTGCATCCGGAGCATTTTGAGCGGAATCAGGAATCGATTATTGTCACGACTGCGTAAGCAGCCATACCCTCCCCGTTTCCTGTAAATCCAAGCCCTTCAGTGGTGGTGGCCTTGATATTGATCTGATCTACGGAGACTTTGCAGGCCTCAGAGATATTTTTTTTCATCTCGGCTACAAACGGAGCAATTTTAGGAGATTGGGCAACAAGGGTGATATCGGCATTCCCCAATCTCCATCCTGAAGAGACTATTTTTTGAATTACCTCTTTCAGGAGCTTTATGCTTGAAATCCCAGCATAACGCGGATCGAGGTCCGGAAAATGCCGTCCCAGGTCGCCTAAGGCTGCAGCTCCAAGTATTGCGTCGCACAGGGCATGAGTTATGACATCTGCATCAGAGTGGCCAAGAAGGCCGTAAGGATGGGGAATCTTTACGCCCCCCAGAATAAGGTTGCGACTGCTCACAAGTCTGTGCACGTCATAGCCGAAGCCTATTCGAATCGTATTCATGCCTTTTGAATCGAAGTTATCAGGGCCTCGGCCATCTTGAGGTCTTCCTGACTGGTGATCTTGAAATTGCTGGGGCTGCCTTCAACCACGCCCACGACAACTCCCGCGACTTCCAGGAGTCCTGCTTCGTCAGTAGCCCTTATGCCCTTATCTTCTGCCAGCCTGTATGCGGACTGCAGGTCTTTCTTTCTGCAGACCTGAGGCGTTTGGGCCAGATAGAGACGGGTACGGTTCTGATTCCTGATAACCAGTCCGTCTTCATCCACTACCTTCACCGTATCCCGGACAGGAACGGCAAGGATGGAAGCCCCTACCTCCTGGGCCAGGAAGCACGCAGCCTCTATATGCATCAAGGTCACAAGGGGCCTCGCAGCATCGTGCACCGCTATCCACTCCAGGTCACCATCAACCGCATCCAACCCCGACTTTACCGATTCCTGCCTGGTTGATCCTCCCGGGACCACCTTGACACGGACCCTGCGGATCCATTTTTGTATTATTGCATTGACAGCTCCCTCATCTGAAGGCGGTGCCACCACTATAATTTCATTTATAAGGCTTGACCTGTCAAATTCCTTAAGGCTCCAGGCAAGAATAGGACGTCCTCCCAGGGCGATAAACTGCTTTGGAATCCCTGCACCAAAACGTATACCAGCACCTGCTGCCACAATAATAGCTGAGACTTTCATAGTATTCCCAAGGCCCTTATGGAAACACCTTTCCGGGGTTCAGAATATTTCCGGGATCAAATATCCTTTTTATACCTCTCATGATCTCAAGGCCTCTGTCATCTATCTCCATTTTAATAAAAGGCCTTTTTGTAAGACCAATGCCGTGCTCTCCGGAAATGGTTCCTCCAAGTGCCAGTGTTGCCTCCATGATCTGCATAACAGCGGCATCTCCCCCGAGCTTTTCTTCCTTGTCGCTCAGGTCGAGCAAGAGGTTTACATGAAGGTTTCCATCACCTGCGTGTCCGAAGCTGAGGATTGTGATCCGGGTCTTCCTGCCTATTTTTTCCAGCTCGTTTATCATCTCCGGCAGGCAGCTCCTCGGAACGCATATGTCTTCATTGATTTTGTCCGGGAATCCAAGGCTCCTTATGGAAGGTGACAGGCCCTGCCTGGCTGACCAGAAGGCCTTTGCTTGATCATCGGATTCCGCTACGTGTATATCAATCGCCCCGCAGTTCTTGCAGGAGTTGACCACTTCCCCGAGTTGCCCAGGGATAGATTCCCGGACACCATCCACTTCAATGAGCAACATGGCATCAGCCCTTTCAGGTATTGCAACCGGAAGCTGCCCTGATATCAATTCAATACTCATCTTGTCAAGAAATTCGGCACACCTGGGCAGAATCCTTGATTCGAAAAGGCTTACAACTGTATCTGAAGCCGACTTTGCATCCGGGAAAAACGCGATCAGCATGCCCTCTGCTTCCGGGCCGGGTATGAGCTTCAAGGTGATCCCGGTCACGACGCCCAGCGTGCCTTCAGAGCCTACCATCAGCCTGGTAAGGTCGTATCCGACCACTCCTTTTGCCGTCCGTACGCCTGTATGTATCACGTTTCCGTCAGCAAGCACTATCTCAAGGGCCAGGACATAGTCCCTGGTAACGCCGTATTTTACCGCCCTTGGTCCTCCGGCGCCAGTAGCCACGTTCCCTCCGATAGTGCAAAAATGCATGCTCGCTGGATCCGGAGGATAAAATAGCCCGTATCGTGATACCTCTTCCTGCAACTTTCCCGTAACGACCCCGGGCTCCACCATGGCGGTGAGATCTGCCGGATTAATGGATATTATCCGGTCCATCCTAGTAAGGGAGAGCACAAGCCCGCCGTTGATCGGGACCGATGCCCCTGTAGTACCTGTGCCGGCACCCCTTGGAAATACCGCCAAGCCTTCCTGGTTTGCAAGGAAAAGGACCCGCGAGACTTCTTCAGTAGATCCTGGAAGGACTACGGCCTCTGGAAGAGAGCTGATGCTGCTTGCATCATAGGAATAACATTTGAGATCAGCCGGATCCGTGGAAAAATTCCCAGGTCCCACAATCTCCAAAAACTGCCGAACCAGGACCTTTTTCATTATTAGAGAGGTTACAGGCCTTCAGTTCTGCCATTGCTGTTTTTCAAGTTGATCGACCAGGAATTCCAACTGGTGCCTGAGCTTGCCAGACTCATTCAGTTGTTTCTTAATGCGGTTAACAGAGTGCAGCACAGTGGCATGGTCGCGATTAAATTCTCTCCCAATGGCCTCAAGAGAAGACTCGGTGTAGCGACGGGCAAGAAACATGGCCATTTGTCTCGGCCGTGCAACTGAACTCTTTCTGGATTTTGAGCAGATATCATCCCTGCTCAATTGGTAATGACGGCAGATCATTTCCCGTATAGTTGCGACAGTGATCGCCTTCGGTTCTCCGACCAGATCTTTAACCACTTCTCGAGCCAGATCCATATCAACAGTCTGTCTGAGCAGTGAGGACTTGGTAACAAGCCCGATCACCGCCCCCTCGATTCTTCTGATATCGCCCGTCAGATGCTGGGCAAGAAATTCAATAATCTCTTTCCTGAGACATACTCCGCAATTCGCGGCCTTACGTTCAATAATTTTTTTTCTGGTAGGCAGATCCGGAGGATTTATGGAGGTAATCAGCCCGCTAACCAGCCTCGACCGAAGTTGATCATTCACACTGGGTATCTTTCTCGGGAGTTTGCTTCCGGTAAAAATTATTGTCTTATCCTTGTCCATAAGATAATCAAGGGCCAGTGCCAGTTCTGCCTGGGTCCTTTCTCTCCCTGCAAAGGAATGGACCTCTTCAAGGAGAAGGACGTCACAGTCATTTTGATAGCGGCGCACAAATGCGTCCATTTGGCCGCTTTTTATTGATTTTACGACCTGCGTGGTGAACTCATTGGCAGTGAGATAGCACAGTTTCGTATCCGCTCTGTTTTCAAGTATTTTTTGTCCGACTGCCTGGGTAAGATGGCTCTTCCCGAGTCCTGCATCAGAGTGCAGGTAGATTATCCTGCTGTGATTATCCCATCCATTAGCTGCAGCCCAACAAGCTGAAAAGGCATAGCGATTGCTGTCTCCAACTACAAACTCATTAAAGGTAAAACGTTCACAGAACCGGGGTCTTGTCAGCTCACTGGGGGCAAAGTTTGGAAGGTGTAATTGATCCCGTGCAGCCTCTTTTGCAATTTCGGCAGGAGAAAGCCTTATCTTCCAGGAAGCATGCCCCTCTTGAATAAGTGCGTCGTTTAACAAGTGCAAATAATGCTCCTGGACCCAGGAAGCAAAGAACTGATTGGGGCAGTTGATAATGATAGTGTCGCCATCTGTCTTCCTATAGGTCAGGGGGGCAATCCATAACCGGTAGCTGCCCTCAGGTATCCTGGGGCGAAGAATTTCTTTCAGGTTTTGCCAGACGCTTTCCATTTCTGATTACCTAAAGAAGCAATTGCGGCCTCATCGCCTTTCGGGTGTAAAGTGACCTGACTATGACTTAAATTCTTGGCCAGAGATGGACCTGATTTTCATCTCATTAGCATGAAAATGGTTATAAGGCATTGTTTTTTTGGTTAATTGCCTGAAAGGACCTATTCTTTTCTTCAGGTGCTGAACATTGTTGTTTTACAAATACCTTGATTCTTATAATGAAGCCATATTGCATTGTCAAAGTGGAGAAAGTGTGTTTTCCCTTCGGCCGGCAAATAAGTTATCAACAAGGGCTATCTCTTGAATTTTTTGTTGTTTTTTTTGAAGAATTGTGTAACTTGCGGAGAAAACAAGGTTTTTATTATGCGTAAAAATTCACATAATTTCCGTAAGTTTTCCTGCTGAACAGGTTTTTTCAACATTTTTTTCAAATAACCAAAACTTGCAGATCCTTCGATTTTCGTCTATTTTTTATCTGTAGCTTTTTTAAATACTGCCATAGGAGTACGGATGCAATAATCGGTGCTTTGTCCCGAGGAATGTTGTTGTTTTGGAATAGTGTCTGAATGGAAATCCTTGACAGAAAAAGGTGCCTGGCTCTCCTGCAAGAGTATCGAGTTCCGGAACACATAGTGTCCCACAGTCTCAGGGTGACCCAGGCAGGAATGTTCATTGCGGGTCATCTGAAAAAAGCGGGTGAAAATCTTGATATCGGTCTTGTGGAGGCAGGCTGCCTTCTCCATGATATAACCAAGATGGATTCTGTCAATACAGGGCAGGATCACGCCTTATCGGCCTTCAAGTTGCTTGAGGCCCTGGGGCATCCTGCGACAGCAGATATAGTACGTCAACACGTACATCTTGACTGTAATATTAAGCATAATCCAATGATGACCGAGGCCTTACTTGTGAATTATGCTGACAAGCGAGTAAGGCACGCCTCCATAGTCACATTATCAGAGAGGTTTGAGGACCTGTTAAGGCGTTATGGAAGCACTGCGGAGCGCCGGGAAATGATCAGCAGGCTCCATGATGAGACCTTGGAAATTGAGTCTTTTATTTTTAAAAAGCTGGATATCGGACCTGCCAGTCTGGATGAGCTAAATGTCCTTGACCCGGCAGTGAAAGTGAATGCCGATGGTGAAACCGGAAATTGGAAATTTGAAATTAGGTGATGCATCTACACCCTTATGTTTTTCCCAATTTCCAATTTCACCGCTAAATGTAAACTACTTTTTACTTGTCATGAAGAATGAAAATTTTATTTTTTTACTTATTAGAAAGGGGTAATCATGTCTCATAAACTAAGCTTTTTTGGTCATTCAGCCTTTAGGATAGTGACGGAACAGGATTTGAAGATATGGATTGATCCATGGCTGGACAATCCCCAAGCCGCAGATAAGCCCGATTCATTGGACGCTGATCTCATTCTTATTACTCATGCCCATGAAGATCACATGGGAAACTGTCAGGCAATGGCCAGGTCATCTTCCACCGAAGTAGTGGCAATCCACGAAAT
Source organism: Deltaproteobacteria bacterium (assembly GCA_003194485.1). NCBI lineage: Bacteria > Pseudomonadati > Myxococcota > Myxococcia > Deltaproteobacteria bacterium. The sequence continues at coordinate 97,440 of PQXD01000009.1, read as the reverse complement.
ACAACAATATCTCCTGATCAGGGGAATTCCGAATGTGACCGGCATGAATATCGGAGGAACTTATATTACAAAGGGAGTCGCGATCACCATGGTATCAGCGCTTCACAGTTCCTCGATCCAGGAAGGCAACGAGATCCTTTACGGCGGAGAGGCCGCAGGCTTTGTGATCCGCCTTGAAGACGGACTCGTTCTCTACCATGCAGGAGACACCGGCCTGTTTGGTGATATGGCCCTGATAGGGGGAATGTATCGGCCCGAGATTGCCATGGTCCCCATAGGAAACCATTATACCATGGGACCCAGAGAAGCGGCCTGTGCCTGCAAATTCCTCAGGCCAAAAAAAGTTGTCCCGATGCACTATGGTTCTTTCCCTGCTCTTACGGGCACTGTAGAGGAATTCGGCAGGGAACTGGTATCCCAGCAAGTTGATACTCAGTTAGTGGAGATGAGGCCAGGGGAGAGCATTTTACTGTAGCTGTGACTGTTCAGGGATTCATGGTTCAAAGGTTAAGGGTTATCAAAGCAACCCCGAACCTTTGAACCTTCATTTGCAGCTTGCTCTCAAGAGCCCGCGTACCGAGTTCCCCAAATATATCGCTGTGGCCTTATTCATGTCATCCGGATAGAGCACATGCTCACTGGCACGGCCTTGCTCCACAAGTTCCTGGCGAAAGGTGCCGTTCAGGAGCCCGCTTGATACCGGAGGGGTGACGAGTCCGCCATTAATTTCCAGAAATATATTGCTGATAGAACCTTCAGTAAGCTCGCCGCGCTCGTTTACAAACACGCAGTCGAAGAGACCGCGGGTCTTGGCCCTTTGGTATTCTTCAGTGAACAGAGGCCTGTATGTGGTTTTGTGATATAAAAAAGGGTCTTGAGAGTCGACTGCCTTTGCAGACAGGTCAAAATAGACCTGCTTTTCCTGCATGGATAGAGCAGAGGCTGAAACAGTCAAAGAACCGTCTCTTCCCAACAACATGCGGACCCGATGGGGTCTTCTTTCAGGGTAGAGGCCTCTTGCGAATTCAGCCAGCTCCCTTCTCACCTTTTTCAGGTCCAGGTAAAAGGCGAAATAATGAGCGGATTGCGAGAGCCTTTCAAGATGCCTTTCCAGCAGGAAGTAGCCCTCTGTGACTTCCTGCTCTCTCCTTACAGGGTCCCACCTCATGGTCTCTATAAGGGAAAAATCCTTCCTTGTTTCACCCTTTTCAAGATGGGGAAAGTAAAGAGGATCTGTCAGGAATCTGGCCTTAAGTCTGCACTCATCGTATTCTCTTGCAGGATCTGAATCTATTGTTATCCCGCTTCCTATCCCGAGCTCTCCTGATTCTCCGTCCAGGACCACTGTCCTGATGGCCACATTCAGCACCGCCCTTCTGCGGGGTGAAATGAATCCTATGGCACCGGTATATACGCCCCTTGGAGAGGACTCGATCTCGGAGATGATCTCCATTGTCCGGATCTTTGGTGCACCGGTCACAGATCCGCACGGAAACAGGGCCTTAAAGATCTCATGCCAGGATGTGCCCGGGCGAATTTCTCCCTCTATCCTGGATGTCATTTGAAAGAGGGTTTCATAGCGCTCAACGGTAAAGATCTCCGGTACCCGGACCGTTCCGGGGAGAGAGAGCCTCCCTATATCGTTTCGAAGCAGATCAACAATCATGATGTTTTCTGCCCGGTTCTTGGGATCATTGGCCAGAAAACGAGCCAGTTCACGATCTTCGTCTATTGTCCTTCCTCTCTTTAATGTGCCCTTCATGGGTTTGGACCAGATCTTTCGCCCTTCCAGGCGAAAGAAAAGTTCCGGGGAGAGGGAAAGGAGCCATTTTTTCCTGTTGCGTATCACCGCCCCGTAAGAAACAGACTGCCGGGCCCTGAGCGACAGATAGAGATCAGATGGAAGACCGGTGTAGTCAAACCTTCCCCTTAAGGTATAGTTGACCTGATAGGTATGACCGCCGGCTATATAGTCCTTTATACAGTCTATAGCCCTGATGTATCGTTCTTTTTCTACCTCCAGTTTCAGAGGTCCTAATTTCTTCCGGATATCCGGAATATTTTTTAAAGGGCAAAAAGGGGCGTCGGGCTTATGAATCCATATCTTCGGGTTCTCAAACACACCGAGCCATACCAGGGGGGCCTTGGGTCTGAGCGCGTCCAGGAGGTGATATAATTTGGGCTCAAGGGCATATCCCCATTCATAGGCCCACCATCCGGCCAGATAGTATCCTCTGTCAATGGCCGTCTCCATGGATTTGTAAAGAGGCTCCAGATCATCAGGGCCGTATGCAGTAAGGATTTTTATTGGATTTAAAAATAGGTATGAGGTATTCTCTTCTCCGGCAACCCTTGAAGTTTCAAGAAATACAAAGCATTCTATATCAGTAAGGCCTTTTAAAATACTTGCTGCATCCAGAGGATAGGGCCTTCCTGTGACATAGGGTAGATTCATGGCCAAATTTTTATCTCCTTGTAAATATCCGGTGAACCCGTGACCCTACATAACCGTTCACGGAAGGGGATATTTCTTTTCACTTCACACTTCAGCCCCTTGTTTTCTTAAGGCTTTTGACATGGGGGATGTCCTGCCCCCTCTGCATTCGCCCTACGCTGCGCTTAAGGCGATGCAGTTTCCCCCACAGCAAAAGCCGAGAAAACTACGGGGGCTTCCGTTATAAACTGTTCAAAGAAATATCCCCTTCCTGTGAACGGTTGCCATCCGCGCCCTGCCGCAGGAGCGGTTTGCCTTTTGCAGGGTTTCGATCGCGGGCCGGATTGCACTGCCTCTCCGGTCCGCGATGAGTGAGCTTTGAAACCCGGAAAAAGGCAACCGCTTCAAGGCAGGATATAACGGGTTCACCGGATATTTACATCTCCTCTTGATCCTATCGTTCCGTAATGGCGGCAAAGGCCGACTGACGCCGGATACCGATGATTACAACGGATTGCAAATTTCCAGGATGTCTTAATCGGTTCCGTAACATTTGATCAAGCCGGATTTCCCGTCTTCTTCCAGCAGCTTCACCTTGCCGAGCCCAAAGCGTCCGGTCACCCATATGTTTGTGAGAAGGTGATTGCTTATAGAGTTTGTGGACCATTGACTCTCTCCACGTGCAAGCACTGCCGGGAGCAGTATTTGATCAGAAAGGTATTTGTCGCAGGCTGCGCCACTGTCCAGAAAGGCCAATAGTCCGGAAACCGCTTCATCAGCAACCTTCTCGGCAGGCTTGCCTCTTGCGCCCAGCCCGGTGAAACCACCATATCTCCCCTGACCGGATATCCAGCAGAACAGGAGGCTGCCCGGGCACATGGCAGATCCCTCCATTTCTTCTACATCTACCTCGATTTCTCTGCCCTCCAAAACAGATTTTACTCGTGCGGACTGCCTTTTCCTGACGTGGCCAGGCAGGCAGGCCGTGGCCGAAATGGCCTTAACGCAGACTCTTTCTCCTCTCCGGGGAACCGGCCTGAAGGAACCGAGACCCTCTGACGGCAGAATTCTTGTCCTTACTATCCCCTCTCCTTTTGGGTAGTAACCCCATCTCTCAAGCTCCATTTCAAATAATATTCCCATGGCAGATACGGCAGGCCTAAATACAAGGTCAATATAGTGAAAGCACGGACTCCACGGGACATGGGTGCCGCCTGTAAAAGTAATCTCAGAAGGGCCGGGGGAAAGGGCCAGAGGAAGAAGTACGGTCTGAAAAACCAGCATGACAGAGCCGGCGGTACCTACGGCAAAGCTATAATTACCCGGTTTTACTTTACCCGGGATAAATACCAGGCGCTGCGAACCGAACTCAGCTCCTTCCAGCCGGGCTCCACATACCGAGGCAGCCGCTTTTACACAAGTCAGATGCTGTGGACGAAGGCCGGGCTTCGGCCTCCTGGCACGAATATTCAGGATTTCAATAGCCTGTCCGGTGATCATGGAAAGGGCCAGGGAGCTCCTCAGAATCTGGCCCCCTCCCTCTCCATAGGAACCGTCGATAATAATCATGTTTTTTTACATACCAGACATTAATAGATTATGATGCTGAGTTACTGAATGCTAAATTTTGAATTATGGAGGAAAAAGTTATAAGATTTTAAATTATTAATTCACCATTCAAAATTCTCCTCCGATGATTAACTATAACATATTCGATCAGGACATGATTTACTCGTGCAAATTGTTTATAATCTTGGAATAATCGTCTGCACCTTGACTGTACAAGTATAAAGAGATATCTGGAGTCAATGGAAATAACTCATAAATATTTATTATTGAGGATGGAGTAATGTGAATCAAGACATCCTTTGCACGTGCATAGATCCGTCAGGGGTTTTTATTTGTGCCCTTCACGAGCCATCTTACAAAGTTGTAAACCTCAGGCGGACTGAAACTTTGGCCGTGCTGGGCCATGATTCAGACGGCAATGCAATTAATAACCGGGTCAACTTCCCCAGGGGCGACCTTGTTATCAACAATGCCGGCAAAGTCTATGAGATCCCGAATGCCTTTCCTTTCTGGGGTGCCACATACATACTTTATGATCAGGCAGAGCAATTTTCAAAGGACCCGAAAAGACTCGGATTCAGGAGAAGCGACGAGGGGTCCGGCAGGCGTTCGCCATTACTGGAAGACCTGTTGAATGGGCGCTTAAAGGGTTCGAACGAAAGGGCTTATTCCCTGAAAGACCTCCCGAGGCCCGTTCTCTTGTCCCTGGCCCAGACATCCAGGGACAGCAGGCTCCTCAAGGCGATGGCACATTTGGCATGTAAGTTTGAGCTTGACGACAGCGGGAACCCGGTTGGCGTGAAATATGAGTATGACGAACTGGGCCATCCCAAACCGGTCCTATTTGACCAGGAACTCTTTGATGTGATTGGTAACAATATGGCCTGTCCATATAATTATAAGCTTGCCATGGTATTAATTCCAGGGATTCAGGGAAGCAGCCCGATTGTCGGCGAATATGCATCCGGCTGCAAGACACACGTATGGGAATATCTCAGGGCAGACAGCTATATTCCATGGGGTCATTATGCATCTAATATGGCTCATGACTGTGTGAGGTACAGGGCAGCGGAACTGCTTCCCGATGATATAACGGGCCTGCGTCACCTCTATTACCAGCGGGTCTATACTCAAATGGCCGTCAATCTCGATATTGCGAAGGGAATTTCCCGGGAAGGCAGGAACACTTTGCCGGTCGCTGAGATTGAATCCATGAGACAGTCAGTGCTGAAGGAAGTTGCAAAGAGGCTTGAGAGCGGAGAGGGCCTGCCTTATACAGCCACCCTTTGGGGCTGGAACTACGGCTTTGATTTCTCTCCATCAGGATACAGATTACATGCATCCCACCAACAGATTCACCAGCAGTTTGCCCTTATACCTCCCAATGTGAAATCAGTGGATACAGGGGGTGCCGGCTCAAAATCAATCTCTACCTATGCAGTAGGAGATCAGGTGGCCCGCTTTTCCGCTCTTTACGAAAAGGCCTGTGGACACCCCTTTTTTAAGACATATTTAAGGGCAATCCGTTCCAACAAAAGATTGGACGGGAAAAAAGACCTGCCATCAAGTTTGATTGTTCACGAGGATGAAAACGTCATGATCCATATCCCCAAGGCCCAGCGCTTCCATGGCGAGGTCCAGATTATGACCACTTGTCCGGTGGGTAATGTGCTTGAGGCGGACCCGGAGGTCCGAAAGTCACTGGATAAGTGCATCGAGCTCGTAATCCGGACCCTGGACTGTATGGGGGCCCAGATGGTCACGGGCTATGAGATCTCAAAACGTTTCGACAATCCGGATATGGACCAGCGTCTCTTTTACTGCTTTCTGCCCAGAGCATCCCGTTCCCCGGGTGCTTTCAGCGAAAGGCAGGAAAGATGGATCACAGGTCACTACCCGGAAGATTACGCAGAGGCCTTCAGGAATGCAATGAAATCAGTCCAGCCTGACTGAGGGGAACAGTTTCTGATCCGTATGAGGCAGGAACAGGCAGGAGACATAGTGTTCCATGAACCTCGGGTTATCGCTTAGGTCAAAGTGTGTCATCATCTGAGCGACCTCGTGCAGCTCTTTCATAACAGACCGGGAAACAGCCGAGGCCTTTGCCCCGAGGAGAGAGCTGTTGCCTGCGAAAAAGAATCGGTCCCTTGGAATATCCGGAAGGAGTCCTATGGTGATGGCCTGGTCAATATCCAGGTAGCTTCCAAAATTGCCGGCCAGTATTACCCGTTCCAGGTCCTCAAATCCCATACCCACCGATTCCAGCAAAGTAAAATAACCGGCAAACATGGCACCTTTTGCCCTGATGAGATTCTCAATGTCTGCCTCTGTAAACACAATATCCTGACCTATGGAAGTGGATTCCGCCTCTATTACCACGTATTCCCAGCCATCCCTGCCAAAGCGGACCCTTTTCGTCCCCAGGCCGGTATGAAACTTTCCCTGCTGATCCAGCACACCTGCCATGAAAAGGCCTGCAAGCAGGCTGATTATGCCTGATCCGCATATTCCCTTGGCCTTTCTGCCGCCAATGGTCAAGACCATGGGTTCAAAAGTCCCGGGATGTATGTACACCACCTCCACTGCCCCTGTGGTGGCTCGCATGCCGTGCTTTATGCCGCCCCCCTCAAAGGCAGGACCTGCAGAGCAGGCTGCACAGGCCATCCAGTCCTGATTTCCAAGGACGATCTCTCCGTTTGTCCCTATATCTATGAAAAGCGTAAGTTCCGGGCGGCGGTTAAGCCCTACGCCTACTACTCCGGCCACGATATCCGCACCGACGTAACTGGCAACACAGGGGCCTAAAAACACGCGCACGTGCTCAGGAACATTTATGCCTGACTCTATGGCCCTTACCGGAGGGAATCGGGTGGCGACAGGAGTATAGGGCTGGGTCCTCAAAAAACGCGTATCAAGTCCAAGAAGAAGATGAATCATTACGGTATTTGCGGCAACAGTAATCAGACTCAAGGCGTCCTTCCCCCGGTCCGCATCTGAAAGGAGTTCTCCTATGAGCCCATTGAGGCATTCGGCTATCTTTTTTTGCAGGGTCTTCAGGCCCTCTTTTCTTCTGGCAAACTCCATCCGGGAGATGATATCTTCCCCATAACTGATCTGCGGATTGTAATTGGATGCCTCTGCCAGGACCGCTCCGCTCCCGAGATCCAACAACTGGGCCGACACCGTGGTAGTCCCTATATCCACGGCCACGGCAAGATGCTGGTCCGTTGCATCACCAGGCTCCACACGAATGAGGCGACGGACGTCTTTCTTTGCTCCTTCCATTAAGCTGACAGTGACTCTCCAGTCTTTGTTCCGTATCGATTCCGGCAAATTAAAGAGAATCTGGCTGTCTACCTCCATTGAAATCGCCTGGAGCCTGCCCTGGACAATCTCGCGCATCAGCCTGTCGAGGTCGCTTGCACTGTCCTGAAGGCTTGGCTGGGGCAGGTTAATAACGCGTTTTCGCACAGCAGGATGCAGCTTCCAGGTTACAGGCTCTTCCTGGGCCTTGATCCAGGATGCAGCCTTTCTGGCCATCGGCCGCCTGAGTACCTTTCGGTCCATTTCATATTCAACTGGTACACGGACCACCACGTCTGAGACCGGAAAGGTGGCGCAGGCCTTCCATCCGCCTTCCGGCAGGGCCTCTCCCCGGACCCGGCCCCGTTCCAGAAGAATGCGGCACTTGTTACATACCCCTGCCCCACCGCATAAGGAATTGATATATACACCGGCCCTCATGGCTATCCTCAGCAGATTTTCATCCTGGTTCGCTTTTACGGTCATATTGGCTGGCAAAAAGGTTACTTCAGGCATAATTAATCCTATTTCTTCACAATATTACCGGTCCCTTGTAAATATTCGGTGAACCCGTTATATCCTGCCCTGAAGCGGTTACCTTTTTCCGGGTTTCAAAGCTCACTCATCGCAGACCGGAGAGGCAGTGCAATCCGGCCCGCTACCCAAAACCCCGCAAAAGGCAAACCGCTCCTGCGGCAGGGCACGGATGGCAACCGTTCACTGGCAGGGGATATTTCTTTGAACAGTTTAACGGAAGCCCCCGTAGTTTTCTCGGCTTTTGCTGTGGGGGAAACTGCATCGCCTGAGCGCAGCGTAAGGCGAATGCAGAGGGGGCAGGACATCCCCCATGTCAAAAGCCTTAAGAAAACAAGGGGCTGAAGTGTTAAGTGAAAAGAAATATCCCCTTCCTGTGAACGGTTACTTGAGACCACGGGTTCATAAGAATATTTACTGTCCCTTAATAATATTTATCGATTCGTATTACGTCCAGCAAATTCAGTTATATTTTTGAAATTGGCCCAAGAGAATAAAATCGCCCACATTTCTTGCGAGAGCTTCTATAACCATGATAGCATGATAATACTTTTAATTAAGGAGATCCTTAGGTATGAAAATCCTTGTAACCGGCGGGGCTGGTTTTATAGGTTCAAATGTGGCTGATGCCTATATAGAGGCAGGTCATGAAGTCGTAGTGGTAGACAATCTGTATACAGGAAAACGGGAAAACCTGCATCCCGAGGCAAGGTTCTATTTAATGGACATCAGGGCCCCTGAGATACGCAAACTCCTGGAGTACGAAAGGCCTGAGGTGATAAATCACCACGCAGCGCAAATCTCCGTACCTGCTTCTGTGGAAGACCCCGGATTTGACGCCTCAGTGAATATCGAGGGTTTTATAAACCTGCTGGAAGGCGCCAGGAGAGTCGGGACACACAAGGTCATATTCATATCCTCAGGGGGGGCCATCTATGGAGAGGCTGAAGAGTACCCCACCTCTGAGGACTGTTCCCTGCAGCCCCTGTCCCCTTATGCCATAACAAAGGCGGCTTCAGAAAGCTACCTTCACTTTTACGGGCACCAATACGAATTGGACTATACTGTTTTACGCTATTCAAACATCTATGGCCCCAGGCAGATACCTCATGGCGAGGCAGGAGTGGTGGCCATTTTCATGGACAGATTACTCGAAAACAGGCCCTGTACGCTTTTTCATTTTCCTTCTGAGCCTGAGGGTATGATCAGGGACTACTGCTATGTGGGAGATGTCGTTGAGGCAAATCTCCTTGCCCTCGAGGCAGGAAATAAAAAGGCCGTAAATATTGGCACCGGGAAGGAAACCAGGACCCAGCTCCTCTTTGAGACCATCTTTGATGTAATTTCCAGCAGACGTCTTCTGAGCAATTCTCTCATGACACCGGACAGGACCCTTGCGAGGCCTGGAGATCTCAAAAAAAGTTGCCTGAAGATAAATCTGGCCGAGGATGTACTGGGCTGGAAACCCAGGACAGTTCTTTCCGAAGGTATTGAAAAAACTTTGGATTGGAGAATGGGCCGGTGAATGATTCCGCTCAAGAAAAGAGTATTTTCCAAATATGAGACATTCAGAATCGACTTTCAAAATGGGAATTTTCCAGTTCACTCCCAAGGGAAAAGATATCCATGCCAACTGGAAGAAAGTTGAATCCGCAACCAATGAAACCGCAGGTGCTGGAGCGGAATTGCTTCTGCTCCCTGAACTATGGGCAACAGGTCCTCTTGGTGAAGCCGACAGGTATCTGGCCCATGAGATACCAGAGCTTCTGTCAGAACTTAAAACCTTAGCAGAAAAAAACGGAATCCATGTTGTCGGTACGCTTCCCGAATTGGCAGCGGATGAATCAGGAGAAAAGCTCTTCAATACCACCTATGTGATCGGCCCTGATAATATATTTCATACCTATAGAAAGATTCATCTCTTTGCCCCGATGGGGGAAGATCATGTCTTCAGCCCCGGGACCGATCCTGTTGCCCTGTGGATACCTTTCAAGAGATCCGAACTTGGATTGGGCCTGATAACCTGTTTTGACCTGCGCTTCCCGGAGATAGTCCGCCATCTTGTATATCTGGGGGTGGACCTGGTACTTCTGTCGGCCTTGTGGCCACTCAGCCGAAGACGCCACCTGGAACTCCTGATGGAGTCAAGGGCTGTTGAGAGCCAATGTTTTTTGGCAGGCGCGAATGCCTGGGGCATGCTTGGAGACACGGAATTCGGCGGAGGTTCTGAGATTATAGGACCTCGAGGGGAGATCCTTGCGAAGGCCTCTGACAGAGAAACGATCCTCCTGGCTGAGTTGGATATGGATGAGATACACTCTGTACGGCAGGACTTCTTTACCGCACATGCCCCAAGGTCCTGGTGGCCAAAGGCCAATCCGAAGATACTGGACCTGCCTTCTCTCAGTGCCGCGGTCAATCGAAGGCGCAAGGCCGGCCAGAAAATGGTCTTTACCAATGGATGCTTTGATATCCTCCATGCAGGTCATGTCTCATACCTGGAATCAGCCCGGCACATGGGTGACTATCTGGTGGTAGGATTGAACAGCGACAAATCGGTCAGAAAGATAAAGGGGCCGGGTCGCCCTGTAAACCACGAAGCGATGAGGGCCCATGTGCTGGCCGGTCTTGCCGCTGTAGACTATGTGGTGATTTTTGATGATCCTACACCTTTGCACCTTATTCAGACCATTATCCCGAATATTTTAGTCAAGGGAGCGGATTGGAAAGAGAAGGACATAGTAGGGGCCGAAACAGTGAAGAACGCAGGCGGCCGCATAGCAAGGATTCCTTTTGTCTATGATACATCTACAAGCCGCATATTGAAATTACCGCAATTGTTCACGAGTTTACTTAGAAACCGATGACAAAAAATTGTCATTTTCTTTACACAAATTGTTAATTGTTGTCAAAATATTGACAATAATTTCATATTTTGGCACCCTGTCTTAAAATATAGATTTAAGTTCTTCAGCATTTCCTTTGTATTTCCATATATATTTAATTATCCGCCTCTCTGTTATCAAGCCGTTCTTTAATCTCATAAATAAAACGAGGTCGGAAACGGCTTCAATAATATAAATTTTTGTTTTGCCAGCAAAAATTTTTGCAAATGGAATTTGTGTCCGAAGACTAATCGGTTCAATAGATACTACAGTGTTTATCTCAAAGTATGGTAGAGAGGGCTGAGCTCTATTCTGCCACGGCATATAAAGAATGTTTTCCAGACTCCTGGCACAAGTGTTGCTTACTAAACTGAGGAATTTGATTTAACAACTTACTCTGGGATCAGGTTATGACAGGGGGAGAGGGTATGCAATCAATTGTTTTTCATTTCTTTCGTTGTGCTGCGCCTTTTTCACTTCTCTTGTCTTGCAATCGAACAAGATATCGAATTTTGCAGGCAGCCCCACTGTTCATGATTTTTTTTGTCTTAACAATAGAGTCCGCCAGACGATTGGAGCGATAATCATGTTGCTGGTAACATCAAACGCCTCCGAGGACACCTCCTTATTAGTATGGAAGAGATGGATGGCAAAGACCAGGAGGGGGGTACTCAAAGATTATACCGACGCATTTTTCGGCAACGGCAAACCACTCACGCGGGAGAAACGCGAGGAACTGATACTGAAGTATTCTCCTCTGATCAAGTACGTTGCCGGAAGACTTGCCATGCGTCTGCCCCCAAACATATCCCCGGACGATCTCATAAGCTCAGGAGTCATCGGATTGATGGATGCTATTGAAAAATTTGATTCATCAAAAAATATCCGATTCAAGACTTATGCGGAATTCCGTATCCGCGGGGCCATGTTGGATGAACTCAGATCTCTTGACTGGATCCCGAGATCCATACGGAAATTGGCCACAGAACTGGAAAAGACCTACGGATATCTGGAAAAAGAGCTCAATCGACCTGCAGAAGACAAAGAAGTTGCCGAGGCATTAGGGGTCAGCATAGAAAAATTTCACAAGTTGCTGGACAAAACAAAGAGTATAACCTTCCTTGACATAGAGAATATCCGCAGAAGAATGCCGGACGATAATGAAAATGATCTCTTTGATTTAATAGCAGACGACGGCAAGATAGACCCTTTTGCCCTATTGAACAAGACCGAGATCAAAGAGATTTTGATAAAAGCCATTAACGCACTTCCTGAAAAAGAAAAAATCGTAGTCTCTCTCTATTATTATGAGGATCTCACAATGCGGGAAATAGGAGAAATAATGGGATACACGGAATCACGGATTTCCCAGATGCACACCAAGGCTATGTTAAGACTGAGGGCACATTTAGCCTCTGTAGCAGAGGAAATCGATGAATAAGTACTTACAGAAAGTAGCCCATATCGTAAAATATTCGGTGAACCCGTGGTCCGCTGCGCTTCCAAGACAGGATATAAAGGGTTCATAAGAATATTTACCCGTATCCGGCCAGAAGTTCCGTAAGATCTACTCCTTATACAAGTCATTTCAACTGCTCACCATCTATCATCTCCGTTTGGGATCAAAAGGGATTACAAAGTCCTGTCAATTGAGTTATGATTCCGCTATGCTTTAAGGTAAATATTCTTATGAACCCGTGGTCCGCTACGGAAGTTGCCATCCGTGCCCTGCCGCAGGAGCGGTTTGCCTTTTGCGGGGTTTTGGATAGCGGGCCGGATTGCACTGCCTCTCCGGTCCGCGATGAGTGAGCTTTGAAACCCGGGTACTTATAACCATTGCCGTGTCTCAAGATACTCCTATTCCCAAAGACAAAAATTGTTCAAGAGAAGGACCGGAGATAGAAATCGCCGGACCGATGGAGGATACCTGCGAAAATAGCCAGCAAACCGATACAAACTCAAGATGGTCACTGGAAAATGACCTGAAGGTTACACTTTCCGACGTATGGGATGAAGGAGATTCCCGGACCGGAATCAGACTTTTTGAGGATAATGGTCAAGATGAGTCGTACGAAAAGACACTGATATCATCCACTGAGGAGGCCGGTGTGCCGGCCGAGGCATCGTGGATCACCTGGGCCATAATCGGTGTATCTGGAATTTTTCTTGCAGCGGGGCTCCTGGTCCTGTGGAATCTTTCGGCCTCATTTTTTGGGCCACGTAGTGCAATTACAGAGAATATACCTGATTCCCTGGCCGGTCATCGCGACCTTGAAACAATGAATCTTGCCCCGTTTCTTATCCCGGCTCAGCGGAATAAAGAAACGATCTTTTTTAAATTACAGGTAGAACTTGTTGTCTCTGATGCCGAGACAAAACACGCAATCCGTAAAAAAGAGGCCTGGGTCAGAGATATAATTTACAGGGAACTTAAGGGTATTGACGTAGGCTCAGGTATCCAAGAAAATCTCCTGATAAAATACAGGCGGCCGATAGTCAGTTGTCTGAATCGTGAGCTTGCACCCCTCAGAGTGGAGGATATCCGGCTCAAGGGTTATTTGATGAAACAATGATGCGTTTCAGTCCACAGCACCTTGCCCCGAAAAAGATCTTGAGTTTTGTAACCAACTCTACTTGCGGGCTTTTTTTATTGATTTCGTCCTCTTTTTCTTGATCCGGGTTCCCAATATATCCCATCCAAGCTTGGCCAGGAACGCCAACCAGACCCAATGGTAACACCTCAGGCGATTTTGCAAGATATCCTCCTTAAGCCTGCTCGGTCTAATTTGCTGATTTTTTAACTTAAGTGTAAAATCCGGTGTAAATATTCAGTAAACCAGTGGTCCGCTGCGGAAGTTGCCATCCATGCCCTGCCGCAGAAGCGGTTTGTCTTCTGCAGGGTTTTGGGTCGCGGGCCGGATTGCACTGCCTCAGAATATTTACGATACGGCCCTGGATATCCAAAGCCCATTTGGCTATATATAATAGAAAAGTCATTAAAATATCAAGATGATTGTGACATCAGACTTACATGATCATGAAAGCGGCAAACTGGACATTATCGGCCTTGGACCCGGAGATCCCATGTGGATGGCTCCTGTTGCCCGTGATAGCATAGCCTCTTCAGACGTAATAGTGGGTTATAAGACCTACATAGACCTGATAAGCCCGATTTTAGATCCTGCAAAAGAGGTCCTTGCCAGCGGCATGAGACAGGAGGTTGAGCGATGCAGGGCCGCAGCGGATCTTGCCATTTCCGGTAAACGGGTAGCCATGGTCTGTAGTGGTGATCCGGGGATATATGGACTGGCTGGATTGGTACTGCAAATACTGAAAGGTCATCCAGCAGGTACGCAGGTTGAAGTTGATATCATTCCCGGTATTTCAGCTCTAAACGCTTGCTCTTCAAGGCTCGGCGCCCCTCTTGCCCACGATTTTTCAGTTATCAGCCTCAGCGACATCCTAACTCCATGGGATATTATTGTTAAACGTCTACATGCTGCGGGTCAGGCGGACTTTGTTGTCGTCATTTATAATCCCAGAAGTCGCCGCAGGGTCACACAGCTTGAAGAGGCGGTGAAAATTCTCAAGGAGTACAGAGAAATTTTCACCCCTGTCGGCATAGTCCAAAGGGCCATGAGACAGGGAGAGTCTGTTAAAATTACTACACTTTCTGACCTTGCAAGCCAGGATATTGATATGCAGACTACAATAATAGTTGGGAACAGTCAGACCTTTGTCTGGCAGGACAGGATGATAACCCCAAGGGGTTATATAATACCGTGAAGCGATCCTGGAAACGTCATGGGACCGCCTGGCACAATTGTTACAGGAAATTATACACATTGTAAGGTAAATATTCGGTGAACCCGTTATATTCTGCCTTGGAGCGGTTACCTTTTTCCGGGTTTCAAAGCTCACTCATCGCAGACCGGAGAGGCAGTGCAATCCGGCCCGCGGTTGAAACCCCGCAAAAGGCAAACCGCTCCTGCGGCAGGGCACGGATGGCAACTCCCGCAGCGGACCACGGGTTCACCGGATATTTACATTGTAAGTTATAATAATATGAGAAATTCAGATAGTAATACCAGTAAACGCAAGACTGGTCCATTGCAATCTCCCGATCATAGCGCACGTGTTACAAGAAGGCTTTCCAACAAAGAACGTCTCCGCTCTTTCTTGCAGATCTTCAGGCGACACGATCGCGTACTGGTCGTAATAGTAGCTGATCCGGATGCCATGGCCAGTGCCTTTGCAGTAAAAAGACTGCTCAGCCGGAGAGTGGAAGAGGTGACAATCGCTCATAATAATGACATAAAGCGTGTGAACAACCTTGCAATGAGAGACCTGCTCAAAATCCCACTGCATCGCCTGAAGGGAATAAGACAGGATCAATACAGCAAATTCGTGCTGGTAGATTCCCAACCTCCGCACCATCCGGACCTGGCCTCAATTTCCTATAATGCAGTAATAGACCATCACCCTGTCACTGATGGATGGAATGCCCCTTTTGTAGACATACGGCCGGAATATGGAGCGGTTGCCTCCATGCTCACGGAATACCTGAAGGCCGCCAATATAAAACCTACGGTAGCCCTTGCAACAGCACTCTTTTACGGCATCAAAGCCGATACCTTGAATTTTAGCAAGAAGACCTCTCAATCTGATGTGCTCTGTTTCCAATACCTCTTTAAGCGGATCAACCAGCAACTGCTGAATAAGATAGAGACTGCTGTTATAAGGCAATCAGAACTGAAGTATTTCAAGATCGCCCTGGAAAACATGAGGACCAGCAAAAAACGTATTTATGTCCACCTGGGCCGTGTCGGGAATCCGGATATCCTGGTCGTGGTAGCCGATTTCCTTGCACATGTTCATGAAATAGGCTGGGTCATAATCTCTGGTCAGTACGGAGAAAAGCTGATAGTTATCTTTCGCTGTGATGGCTACAAGAAAAATGCAGGCAAGCTGGCGACCCGGGTCTTTGGGAAAATAGGTTCAGCCGGCGGACACAGGCAAAGTGCCAGGGCAGAGGTCCCTTTTAGGAATCTTCCCGAGGGCGCAGCAAAAAATTTTACGACAAATGTGCTCCTTCGCCTGATGGTTAAACATCTGGTGTAAACAACAAATCCTTGTATAAATCCGTCACATGTAGGAGGTAAATCAATCATGCCTATCTATGAATACCGCTGTGAAAAATGTGGAAAGATTTCTTCTTACCTGGTTCTTAACAAGGACGATTTTGAATTCCATTGCAAATATTGCGGAAGTGACTCGGTCACCAAATTGATCTCCAGAGTTAATGTACGTCTCTCCGAAGAGACAAGACTGGAAAAATTAGAAGATCCTGCAATGATGACGGGCCTCGACGAAAATGATCCCAAGAGTATGGCCAGGTGGATGAAGAAGATGGGAGGTCTGATAGGAGATGAGCTTGGCGAAGACTTTGACCAGATGGTTGATGAAGCCATGGAAGAGGCGGCTGCGGAAGAAGCGGCAGGCGATCTTGAACCAGGCAGCAGGCCGGATGAATCCTCTTCGCCTGTAACGGACTCGATGTCTGCCGATTCATTAAATAATTCCATGTAAGTCAACTATCGGGTTAGCAAATGCCGAAAACCTTAGCCATGCTCCTTGCCGGCGGCAGGGTTGATGAACTCGGGGTCCTTACCTTCCTCAGGCCCAAGTCCACAGTACCTTTCGGAGGCCTGTACAGATTCATAGACTTCCCTCTCAGCAACCTCATGCAATCGGGCATCGAGAGGGTCGGAATTCTCGGCCAGTACAGGTCCTCATCTCTAATAGAGCACATCGGGACAGGCGCCTCCTGGGACATGATAGGCAGACACCGCGGCATCACTCTCCTGCCTCCCTTTCAAGGCTTGCACGCCTCAGACTGGTACAAGGGCACGGCTGATGCGGTATATCAAAACCTTGATTTTATCCATGCCCACAAGCCAGATCTTGTATTGATCTTATCAGGCGACCATATCTATCACATGGATTATCAGGAAATCATTCAATTTCATCTGGATACCGGGGCCGATGTCACTGCCTCCTTTGTTCAGGTCTCTCAGGCAGGTTCGTCCAGATTCGGCCTGGCCCTGATTTCTGAAGACGACACAAGGGGAGGCCGTCTCCTGGGATATTCAGAGAAACCGGCCCATCCTGCATCGAACTGGGCTTCCATGACTATATACCTGTTCAAGGCCGGGATCTTGTACCAGGCCCTGGAGGAAAATGCCGGAATTGACTCCCATGAGTTCGGCCGGGATATATTCCCTGCCATATTGAGCAGGCATAAGGTATATGGTTACAAATTTCACGGTTATTGGGGATACTGCCGCACCTTTGAGGAGTATTGGGCCGCCAATATGGATCTCCTGGGAGAACACCCTGAAATAAAACTGTCCGAATGGCAGATATGCACCAACCTGGACCATGAGGCAATAAGAGATCGAGGCCCCGCACTTATCGGCCCTCAAGGCTCCATAGAAAACTCAAGGCTTTATAACGGGGTCAGGATCGAAGGGCGAGTCTCTCGATCGATTCTTTTTCCAGGAGCTTACGTAGGAGTAGGGGCAGAGGTAAAAGATTCGATACTGTTTTTTGACACTCAAATAGGACCAGGGGCCAGGGTTGAGCGCG
This sequence comes from Deltaproteobacteria bacterium, assembly GCA_003194485.1. Classification (NCBI taxonomy): domain Bacteria; kingdom Pseudomonadati; phylum Myxococcota; class Myxococcia; species Deltaproteobacteria bacterium. The sequence continues at coordinate 80,067 of PQXD01000009.1, read as the reverse complement.
CTATAACCGACATTGGTGCCAGCATCGGAAGGGATTCCGTGATTGGCAAGCAGGACGGGGCGCTCACCGTAATCGGCATCCGCACCCAAATTCCACAAGGTATAACAATAGGGCCGGGATGCAGCGTTCATCCCGAACTCAAGGCCCAGGACTTCACCCGGAAGCTTTATGAGCAAAGGGACTTCATAACCGCGGTTAATCATCCAGTTTAGTAAATATTCGGTGAACCCGTTATATCCTGCCTTGAAGCGGTTACCTTTTTTCCGGGTTTCAAAGCTCACTCATCGCGGACCGGAGAGGCAGTGCAATCCGGCCCGCGATCGAAACCCTGCAAAAGGCAAACCGCTCCTGCGGCAGGGCACGGATGGCAACTTCCACAGTGGACCACGGGGTCACCGGATATTTACCCGGTTTAAACTACCATCTCTGCTGTTCCGATAAATTATATATAGAGATACATTTATACAGGTCCCTGCGGGATACCGGTGAGGCTTTGGCCGGTAAAACGGTGAGTGCTAAATGCTTAAAAAAAATAGCAATATGATGCCCAATATCTTGATTTTGGACGATGAAGAACCCGTCCGGCGGATGCTGAGACAATTGCTGGAGATGAATAATTACAACTGCACCTCGGCCAACAGTGTAGCAGAGGCCCGTAAGTGTCTGAAAAACAACAATTTCGAGGTGATCCTTTGCGATATAAATATGCCTGGTGAATCAGGCATAGACTTTATCCGGTATGTTACGGCAGAACATCCGGATACGGCAGTAATGATGGTTACTGGAGTGGATGACCCGAAGATCGCCGAGACTGCGCTGGAAATAGGAGCTTATGGCTACATCATTAAACCCTTCAGGAACAACGAGCTGATAATTAATATTCAAAATTCGTTACGCCGTCGGGAACTTGAAATCAACGGCCGGAGTTACCGGAAAAATCTGGAGCAAATGGTAGCTCAGCGCACCAACAAGTTACGAAAAGTCTTGGAAGGGATCATCCATGCAATGTCTTTGACCGTTGAATCCAGGGACCCTTACACAGCCGGACACCAGCGCCGGGTAGCCAAGCTTGCCGCTGCAGTGGCAAAGGAGATGAATCTCTCAAAAGACCGGATTGAGGGAATCCATATGGCAGGGATGATTCATGACATCGGCAAGATTTCTATACCTGCTGAGATTCTCACCAAGCCGGGGCGAATAACTGAATACGAATTCGGCATAATCAAATTACACCCCAAGATTGGTTTTGAAATATTGAAACAGATAGAGTTTCCTTGGCCGGTAGCTCAGATGGTTTATCAACACCATGAAAGGCTGGATGGATCCGGATATCCTCAAGGTCTATCCGGTGAAGCAATTCTCCTGCAAGCGAAAATATTAGGTGTAGCTGATGTAGTTGAGTCCATGGCCTCGCACAGACCTTACAGACCCGCTCTTGGAATAGAAAAGGCATTGGAGGAAATCTCGCAAAACAAAGGTATACTCTATGACCCGGATGTAGTTGATGCCTGCTTGAGGCTTTTCAAAGAGAAGGGGTTTGAATTCCGGGATGCCTGAAAAGTGGAAATTTTCCCGTGCCGCTCAGGTTCGATATTCCTGTTATCATTATCACCGATTTTCTGTCTTGACAATGGGGTCCACCTCAATAAGTGCTTTTATTATCTTGGGATGTAATGTTTTACCCTTGTGAAAGGGCAAAACAAATCTTTCTTTATCTCTTCTATAAATCTTATGGCTCCCCTTAGTCCTCACGTGCTCAAACCCTGCTTTGAGGAGCATTCTCTCAGCTTCTTCAGCTATCAATTTTGGCAACTTAGGCAACTTTAACCTCCATAGAGGTCGTTAATATTTCCTTGTTTAGGCAATATTCCCTTTCATGTGGCGATAAAGTTTCTAAATAAAGTTCTATAGCCTCTTTTATATTCTCAAGCACTTCTTCAAGAGAATCCCCCTGGGTATGGCAACCTTTCAATTCAGGACAAAAAGCATAATACCCATATTGATCTTTCTCGATTATAATATTTACTTTCATCTTTCTTTCTCCGATATACTTTTTCGGTTAACAAACAGCTAATCAGCCGCGCGAGTTTCGAGCGTCGGTTGAAGCGTCTTGTTCGCTGACTTTCTGGCCGATTTCATAGAGGAAGTCGGGCGAAAAGTCGGCGTTGTTTGGCCACACGATTGTATCTATATCGTGGTTAACACGAAAGGACCTGAAGAAATCAAGGTCCTTTAAGGGCTCAAAAATGGGACCATCAATATGCGGATGTAAATCGACAACCTTGGTCTCTCCGTTGTCAAAACGTATCTTGAGCTTGTATCCATCAAGATATATTGCTTCAGTTATCCAACGCATGATCATCCTCCTAATCAAGGGGTTCAATATCTTCTAAGGGCTCCTTCCTTTGGGCTTTCTCCCATCTCGCCATGAGTTCATCTCTATCGGAACTAGCCGATTCAAATTAGGACGCTAACCCCATTTAACGTATAAACAAAGCGTTACATGATTTTTACACGGTGCAATTTTCTGTGTAATTCCTGTGTAATCATGCTCAGAAAACGATAAATTTTTCATGAAGTCATGGGATTAATGTGTCGCTTGCAGTCCCGCTATGTCTTCCTGCGTATAAGGACCTGATATGCTTGTTGGAGTGCTATAAATGCCTCATGGCTTCCTCCCTTGTCAGGATGCAGTTCAAGGGCCTTACGTCTGAACAGAAGAGTAAATTCCTTCTTTTTCATGTGCGAAAACTCACCGGCGCTTATACCCATCGCCCTGAAATGCTTTTCGTCTGAGGATCTTGCGGGGGGCTGCCACATAGTATTATGCCGGGCACTGCCGCCAGTAGTTGGCCATTTGTATAAAACATCAAAGTACTGGATCAGATACTTGCGCAGATAAGGATGAAGGCCCTTTGCCTTCGAGGGGACTGCACCCTGGTCTAAAAAAATGGAATCCTGGTCAAGCCTGCAGATCTCCTCCAGCAAATATTTGTCAATGAGGTCCTGATCCTGGGCATCTGGAATAAAACGCGTAAGTCTAGGGGCAAACCGCCTGGGAATATCAAATATGGCATAGAGGTATTCTCTTTTCTCACGTGGATTTAGCATGTATTCCATGCCTTCAAGGACCTGTTCAATTTCATCCCTGGATTTGTTGAGCAAGATATTGAAAAAAGGGAAGGGCTGATTTGACAAATTTTCTATCTTTGTGTGACAGAATTTTAGAAAGCATAGCCTGCGCCGGTCAAATGGATGGATGTCCTTCTGCATGGCCGCAAGCTCTACTCTGCTGTATCTGCGCCTTTTACCCCAATGTCTATCAAATTGTTCCACAACCCTGCGAATTTCAGGATCCAGAAAAGGCATAAATATCTTCTCCAACTCATCGTAATTAAAGACAACTCCCTGGGATGAGATGGCTTCCTCCACAGCAGGATCAATATAGAAAGACCTGTCCCCCACATAGACTATGAATTCTTCAGGATCGTGACCCAGGCTGAACAGGCTCTTGCTGAGCCACGCATCTGACTTGTCCTGGTAGGAATGCCTGATGAAATATTTTATGCTGCCGTCCTTCTGATGATGCCTTGCTAGATACATAACGCTGCCTTAGACTGCATTCCGATCGTTTCCGCGCCGGATTCACTCCGTCTTGAAGGAGTCCTGATTAATGTCAAAACAGATTGGTAATAATCTCATACCCACCAATCCACGAGCCGATCATGCTGCCAAGGCCCGGAAGCAGAAAGGCCAGAAAGACCCTGAGCAGTTTGTTTTTCCACCAGCCGGTCAGTGTGGACATATCTTCCAGTACGGTTTCAAATTCCCTGACTACCGGTGGCCGGAGCAAGACCTGGACAAACGCGGTGACATAGCCGGCACCGATTACCGGCGTCAGGCTGGTTACGGGCGCTGCGGCAAATGCAGAGACAATGGTAAGCGGGTGGGCAAGGGCCAGCATGGCACCTATGGAAGAGGGGATCGCGTTAGCCAGGATCCAGTACAGAATATTTTCACCGGCCACATCACACCCTTTTCCCCATGCAATTACCCCAAGAGAGGCAACAATTACCACAGGAATGGACCATCCCAGGACCTTCCATATCTGGGAAACAGGCGGAATGGTATTGATTTCCTCCATCTGGGCATGCCTGTCTTCCAGCAGCGCCATTTTTATTCCCTGGACATGGCCGGCCCCCACCACCGCAACGATTCGCTTGCCCTCTGCGTCCTTGATTCTTTCGGATAGAAACGTATCTCGTTCATCGATAAGGACCTGCTTTAGTTCAGGCAGTGCCTTCCCCAGTTCCAGCATAAGCTCCGAGATGAGATCCGTCTTTTTTAATTCGTTCAGCTTTTCTTCCGTGATTTCAGTCCGATCAAACAATCCGGCAGATAGGCTGGCCAGCAAATAGCTTTTCTTAAAAAAGGACTGGGCATGCCAGGCCCTGCGCAGTGTGATCCTGACATCGCGGTCGCACAGGGCTATGGGAATCAGGTTTTCCTCCGCAGTCTTCACGGCCGCCAGAAGTTCCATACCCGGCAGTACCCCCAACTGGTCCCCTAACTTTTTCTGGTAAGACGCCAGTATCAGGTTGAACAACAATGTGCTTAGCTGCTTTTTCCGTATGATTTCCTTAAGATCCAGGGATTCCCAGCGTTTCTTTCTGGACAGGGTCTCGTACCGCCTCGCATCAAGTTCCACGCACACGCAGTCCGGCATTTCGTTTTCAATCACGCGGCGGACCAAATCAACCGAATCCCTGGAGATATGGGCTGTACCGATAAGGATAATCTCCCTGGTTCCCAGATGGACGACCTGCACGTCCGCGGGATAGTCCCTGCTTAGCTGCTCTTGATCAATCATCAGGCCTGAATGTTGTTTTATTTCGTGCCTTCAATCTTTCGTGTTTTCGTGATTGTGTTTCAGAATTTTCTGCCAGAAAAAACGCAAAAATAATTACTAAGGTATTATACTATAAAGGGGCCTTAAGAGCTTTGCAAAAAATTTTACAGAGGAAGGTTTTAACCAATTTCCTTATTATGAGGTAACCCCGATCACCTCTTCCATGCTGGTGATCCCGGAGAGAAGTTTTCTGCAGGCATCATGCTTCAGTGTTCTCATTCCCTCCTTGAAGGCCTGCTTCTTGATGGTTTCTTCATTTTCTTCCGAGTGTATCATTTCTCTGATCGTATCAGAGACAGAGAAGACCTCGTAGATTCCGATCCTTCCCCAATAACCCGTATTGCGACAGCGGTTGCAACCCGTGCCCTTATTTACCGCAGTATGCCCGGATACCCTGCAACCAAAGGCCCTTAGCCGATCCGCAGGTATAATCACAGGTTTGCCGCACGATCTGCAGACCATGCGCACGAGCCGTTGCGCCACGATTCCGATCAGGGTAGATGCAATAAGGTAAGAATCAAGGCCCAGATCCTTCAACCTCGTAATCGCGCTGACGGCATCATTGGTGTGCAGGGTGGAAAAGACCAGGTGGCCGGTCAGGGCTGCCTGTATGGCATACCGGGCGGTTTCACCGTCCCGTATCTCCCCGATCATGACGATGTCAGGGTCCTGCTCAGTATATTCCTGAGTATTGAGGCAAATGTCACATCAATTTGCGGCTGCACTGCTATTTGATTAAACTCTTCGTAAACCATCTCGATAGGGTCTTCCACGGTAATGATATTGATATCAGGTGAGCTGAGGTGCCGAAGTGTAGAATAAAGCGTTGTGGACTTTCCGCTTCCTGTTGGTCCTGTAATAAGTATTATGCCGTGGCTGTTCTGAATAAAACGCTCATAGGCCCGCAGGTCCCTCTCTGAAAATCCGAGCTTGTTTAAGTCGCTGAAGAGTATGTCTTCACTTTGCAGCCTCAGTACGACCTTTTCACCAAAGGCAACCGGTATGGTCGAGACCCTGACCTCTGCCTCCTTATTCTTCCATGCAACTTTCAGGCGGCCATCCTGAGGCCGGCGTTTTTCTGCTATGTCCAGCCTGGACATGGTTTTTATCTTGGTGCATATAGGTTCGTGTACTACCCTTGGAAGACGATAGATAGTATGCAGGATTCCATCTATGCGAATGCGTATCCAGGACAGCGCTCGCTTTGGCTCTATGTGGATATCGCTGGCACGCTGATCCAGGGCATACTGAAAAAGGTGATCCACTGCCTTTTGTATGTATTTATCCGAGGCCGCGATATTTGGAGCTGCCAGCCGCACAAACTGTTCCAGGTTGGATATATCCACTGCCGGAAGTTTGAGTACATTTTCAGCAGCAGCGATGGATTGTTTGAAGTCAAAAAATTCACTGATAATACGTTCGATATCTCTCCGGGGAGCCACTGAGATACGGGTCCGGGCCTGGCATGCCCTCTCCAGATCCTGCTGGAGCTCCTGATCTTCGGGATCGTAGCAGACTATTTCCAACTCTCCATCCTCCCAGGAAACAGGCAGGACCAGGCGCTTTCTAGCAAAAGAGGCCGGAAGCGTCTTTGTCACGATCTCCATATCAAGGCGCAAGGGGTCCAATCGCCTGAACGTCCACTTATGATCTCTTGCTATGAGAGAAATAATATCCGCTTCCATGAGATTAACATCAGGGGAATCCGCCCGGGGGAGTTTCAGTGAATCCAGCCATTGCACAAGATCCCGGCCTTTTCGTTTGCGTATGGAGAGCTTGTGTGTCAATTCAGCTACCTGCTCTTTTGATAAAAGCCCTTCCCTTTCAAGGATTGGGAAGATATAGTCAGGGTCGTGATATGGATGAGACATGGCCTGTGCGTTCTTGTGGTCCTTAGCTTGATTGCATTACTTATATCGGCTTAAATCTCTCAGGCCTGAAGTGAGATGAAATAATATTCAGTTTGCAGATTAATGTCCCTTCCCCGCTTTCTGATATCGTCTGATGCCCTCTCAGGGTCCCAAGGCACGTTTACCCTCACGGGCGGGGAGGCGCATCACATGTCGCGCGTGAGACGTTTGGGGCCAGGCAGCTTTGTCGAACTCATAGACGGCTCCGGAGTGACAGCCAGGGCGAAAGTCATTCGTGTAAACGGACCGGAAGTAGGTCTGCATATTGTGGAGGTCCTGGAACAGCAAGATGATCGCCTGCCGATTACGCTGATCGTGGCCCTGCTCAAGGGGGACCGCATGGCCTGGATGATACAGAAGGCGACCGAGCTGGGAGTGCAGACCATCTGTCCTGTAATTACCCGGCATACTGTGATAAAAATAGATGCTGAAAAGACCGGCGGTCATCTTGCCCGCTGGAAGGAGATAGCCATGCAGTCCCTGAAACAATGCAGGGGAAGTCTTGCTCCAACCATTCACCCGGCGGTTTCACTGGAAGAGGCCCTGGAAAAGATCTCTTACGCCAAGGCAAGGATCCTTCTCTGGGAGTCGGAAAAGAAGCGCTCTTTGCTATCCGCCTGGAGGGACCAGGGAAACGCCACTCCTGTAATTGTTATTGCCGGGCCGGAAGGAGGCCTTTCCAGGGAAGAAGTCCTGGCATGTGAGGGCGCAGGCTTTTCCGCTGCCACTATGGGTAAAAGGATACTTCGCTCGGAGACCGCAGCCATTGGAGCAGCGGCCGCACTGGCAGCGGTGATAACCTCGGGTCTGGAGGAAAGGCATTGAGTAAGGAATGCCGCCATGCCCTGGTGTTGGCAGGAGGATTCGGGATCAGGCTTTGGCCAAGGAGCCGACGGCACAGGGCCAAGCAGTTTCTTTGTATCCACAGCCAGGAGACCCTTCTTGAGCAGACCATCTCCAGGATCCGGCCCATGTTTCCCTGGGATAGGATCTGGGTATTTACAAAACCGGCCCAAAAGGAAGATGTATTGGCTCATGTTCCGGGCCTTATCAGCTCTAATATACTCATTGAGCCGTGCCCCAAGGGAACTGCGGCAGCAATCGCCTGGGCCACGGCCAGGATCGAGTCCCTTCATCCCAATAATGTGATAGCAGTCCTGCCCTCTGACCACCTTATCGAGGATGAGGAAGAATTCAGGCGTGTCCTGGATGCCGGGCTCTCCTTTGCCGGATCCAATCCCTGCCTTGTTACCTTTGGGATAAGGCCTTCAAGGGCGGAGCCTGCTTATGGCTATATAGAGATCGGCAGGTTACAGAATAAGGTGGGAGATAAAGATTGCTATGAGGTTACGGCATTTCACGAAAAGCCGGACAGGGAAACCGCATTCAGATATATTTCATCAAGGGCTTTTTTTTGGAATAGCGGGATATTTGCCTTTTCATCCACGGTGCTGTTTGAGAGCCTTAAAAAATGGATACCCGCGGCATGGGAGGCCCTTGAACGTACGAGGTCATTCTCCGGCTCAATGGAAGAAGCATCCGTGGCCAGCCGGTACTATAACCTGATACCGGATGATTCCCTGGATAAAGGTCTTATTGAAAAGGCCTCCAATGTCGTGGTCTTTCCATGTGATTTCGGCTGGCATGATATGGGGGTCTGGGAGACCTATTATGATCTATCGGCCAGGGATAAGGACGGCAATGCCGTTGACGGACCGGTCATTCCTGTTGAATGCAGGAATTGTCTGCTCATGTCGGAAGGTGGTATCCTGGTGGCTGCTGTGGGGGCAGAGGATATGGTAATCGTGGCTGAAGGTGATGCAGTGCTCGTCTGCCCCAGGAACAGGCTTGGTGAGATTAAGCAGGTGGTAGAGAAGATCAGGAAAGAAGGACTTGCGGAATATCTCTGATGAAGATCCGCGCTAATCACCTTACGGCCCTCAGGATCATTCTGTTACCCCTGCCGTATTTTTTACTCTATGGAGGTAACAGGGCAAAGATTGTGGCCCTGCTGGCCTTTACCATCTTGGGTCTTACCGACTATCTTGATGGCCTGCTGGCCCGACGTGACGGCAGCACACCGCTGGGCAGACTCCTTGACCCTATTGCCGACAAGATATTTATTGCTGTTACCCTTATCCCCCTGGCAGACCTTGGCATCCTCCCCCTTTGGATCGTATGGCCGATTTTTTTCAGGGAATTCCTGGTGACAGAACTCCGCAGGTTTTGCATGGCATCAAAAAGGCAACTCCGTGTCACCGAGCTTGCAAAAATCAAGACCGCTCTTCAAATGGTAGGTGCGGGCCTGGTTCTCATTACCGATATGTTTCCTGACAAATCAGTTCTTATAGCATTTCTGTCCGGCGCCTTGCTGGCCACTCTCTTTCTGGCTGTGGGCCTTTATTGGAGGGATGGCCATCTGTCAACCCGCATGCAAACCGCATTGAGCCTTCTTATCCTGGGGCTTGCAGTAGGACTGGTACTCAGGCCTTCTCAGATCATCATCACCTATGCCCTCATTATGCTCGGCATAACCCTGGTGTCCGGCAGCCGGTATCTTGTTGTGGGCCTTCCTGAATGCCTGAGAAGAGGGCTGCCTGCCGCGGGAAGACTCACTGCCTCGCTAATACTGCCGCTCTTATCAATAGCCCTGATGCCCCTGGCTCCGAAGGGAATGACCAGCCTGGTGGTCTTAATCCTGGCACTGGAGTTCGGAGGCCAGGGTCTTGAGATGTGGACAGTGCAGGAAAGAAAGATTGATATCTCCTGGATAAAAATACGTATATTGGTGCCTGGTGCCTTGCTGTCGCTGGTGTCGGGCTATGTGTTGTATGGGTTTGAAAGAGCGGTTCCGGCCTTCCTCTGGGTTACAACCGGTCTTTGTATTTGCTACACAGTAGTCAATGTGGGGATATATTGCAGAGCCGTTTGCAGGACCCAGGGTTTTGTTCGAGGACAAGGCGCAAGGAGGTGAAAAATTGCTGCGCGGTTGATTTTCTGGAATGCCACGGTTATAAAAAGTATATGTATTCAAGGTCCTGTCCAAGGCACGGGGAGCTGAATAAGCCCTTAACTATCAGGGAAGAGATCCAGGAACGCGAACGCCTGATCCTGTGTCCCCAGGCCTGTCTCAGCAGTGAGACCAGGGGAAGGCTCTATCCCGTGGAGCCCTGTAACATCCGAACCCCCTTTCAGAGGGACCGTGATCGTATTGTCTATTCCAAGTCCTTTCGCCGTCTCAAGCACAAGACACAAGTCTTTTTGTCTCCCATGGGTGACCACTATCGTACCCGTCTTACTCACACACTTGAAGTATCAGAGATCGCCAGGACAATTGCCAGGGCACTTCGCCTTAACGAGGATCTGGCAGAGGCTGTGGCCCTGGGTCATGACCTTGGACATACTCCCTTTGGACATGCCGGTGAAACCATCTTAAATGAGATTGTGCCCGGGGGATTTTCTCACTGCCGTCAGAGTTTGAGGGTAGTGGATGTGCTGGAAAACGGCGGCCGGGGTCTCAACCTCACCTATGAAGTCCGGGATGGGATACTTAAGCACTCAAAGGGTTTTGGGGAAATCATCCCCAAAAAATCAGATGAATGGGCCATGACTGTTGAAGGACGGGTCGTGCGTATAGCAGATGTCATCGGCTATCTGAGCCACGATCTGGACGACGCAATCAGAAGCAAAGTGATCTGTGAGGAGGATGTGCCGTCAAGGTGTAAAAATGTCTTGGGAGAAAATCACGCTGCCCGCATCTCGACAATGATCAAAGACGTTATAGCGAACACCAAGATAGTGGACGGGAAGATGGAGCTTTCAATAAGTCCCCGTCTTTATGAAACGATGGTTCACCTCAGGGCCTTTCTCTATGACAATGTGTACAGGGCACCTCAGGTGCATGGCGAGTTCGAAAAGGCAAGGAAGATCCTCTTTGATTTGTATGAATATTTCTTAAAAAACAAAGACGCCTTTGTCCGGGAAAACATTCGGATGTTCGAAGAAAAGGCGGTAGATATAGATGATAGGACTTCTTATGAGCGCAGGGTCTGTGATTTCATTGCCGGGATGACCGACCGTTACGTGCAGAACCTGTACTCGCGGGTTTTTATGCCGTCTTCAGTTGTTTAAGGTGAGACAGGACCTCCAAAGGTCTGTTCACCGGGTTCGACAACTCCCCTTGGCATAGAGGCTGCTTTATCCCCTCCCAGGACATAGCCTCCGTCCATCCGTATAGTTGATCCGGTCATGAAACTTGCGTCAAAGACCAGGAAGCTCACCATTTTTGCCACCTCTTCAATCCTTCCGATGCGTTTTAAGAGAGTATGATCAAGTATGGCCTTTTGCTCCTCGGCACTGATTATATCCCAACCCCTGGTGGACGGTCCATGACGCGTCTCGACAAAGCCCAGCATGAGTTCATTGACACGCACCTCAGGGGCGCCCTGTCTTGCCCATGTTTCAGTAAGTGATTGAATAGCCCTGTTTGACAGCGAGTAGCAATCATTAAACACCAGGCCTGCCGGACCGCTTCTTCCCACCACCCCGGCAATGGACGAAATATTGACCACCACTCCGCCGCCCCCGGCCCTCAAAACCGGTAAAGCCTCATTGAAGAGATACCATTTAGCAGTCACAGTGGTTTCGAACTCCAGATCCCACTGTTCCGGTAAATACGGGCCATGGACTACGGGCCATCCACCCCTTTCTATGTTGTTAATCAATATATCCAGTCGCCCGAACCGGTCTTGAACAGTACGAATCACCTCTTTTACGTCTCCAAGACAAGTAAGGTCGGCCGGGATGGCGTGATAGTCAACTCCTGTTTCCTTCATATGCCCGTGCATACTCTCAAGGCTGTCCAGCCAGTCGTAGTAGGGCAAAACACATTTAATCCCTGAACGTAACAGCTCAAGGGCTATGGCAAGGCCGATGCCTTTGATGGCACCGGTAACAATAGCAACCTTGTTTTCAGACTTCGCGCATTCTACTTGTTTATCCATGTAATGTGATTATACTGATCTGCGCAGACGTTTGCAAAATACCGAAACCTATTTTACGGTAAAACTTTATTATACCAATTGCAAGGAAGGCCAAGCCATGCATGTACAGAGAGAAAAGAAAGATTTGATAGTTCCTGTCCGACTGGACCTTAAGAGCACTTTTACCTTTGCCTGCGAGAAAGAAATGGCCTGCTATACCCGGTGTTGCAAGGATGCTTATATCATGCTGACTCCATGTGACATAATCCGCATGAAGCAGAGATTAGGGCTCTCCTCGGATGAGTTTCTTCATATTTATACAACCCTTGGACATATCGAGAAGACAGATCTGCCGATCCCTGTCATAAAGATGCTGGAAGATGACGAAAAATCCTGCCCGTTTCTGGAAGAGCCGGGGTGCGGCATATATGAAGATCGTCCGTTGACCTGCAGGTACTATCCTTTAAGCGCCGGGATGTTCCATGACCGGGATCTGTCTTCTGATGAACCTTTTTTTGCCCTGATAAAAGAGGGCCATTGCCTTGGGCACGATCTCGGCAGGGAACTCACGGTAGATGAATGGCGCAAAGACCAGGGTATCATTCCCTACGATGAGGCAAATTTCGGCTGGACGGAATTGATACTTAAGCGCAAGTCTCTGGGTCCATTTGTTACTATCCCTGAAAAAACGCTGCAGATGTTCTTTATGGGTTGTTACAATATAGATCGATTTCGTCGTTTTGTGTTTGACAGCCTATTCCTCAACGTATACATCGTTCCGGAAGAAAGGAAGAAAAAAATTTCAGAAGACGACATGGCAATGCTGGAGCTTGCTGTTGATTGGCTGAAGACTACGCTATTGGGAGAGCAGAAGCTAGAAATCAGGGAACAGGTGGCTGAAAAGGATCCTGTGGAGGTTGAGGCCCAGGCCGATTGATATTGATATTATGTTTAATTACCGGTTTATTAAAACCATGAAACCTGTCCGCAGGACATCAATATAAAAAAGTATACCTGGTTTTCCTCAACCTTTTTTACATTATCCGGCTATTTCTCTAATGGGAAGGAGCACCTTCTTCTCCGGCAGGGGCGGCCTCTTCTGCCACTGCCGGGGCGGTCGCATTTGCTGCCTCTCCTGCAGGTGTTACGGCCGTTGTTTCAGCTGGCGGGGTGCCACCTTCTTCCTTGCAACCCACAAAGCCAAAACACATCAACGCCGCAAGAGATACCAACACAATTAATCTTTTCATTTAATTATTCCTCCTTTTCGTGACAGACTTCTTCCATTCTTCTCCATTTCTTTCTCCGACAGGGACGGCCTCTTCTGCCACTGCCGGGTGAGATAAAGGCCGGGCTCATCAGTCAGCCGGGGCGGTCGCATTTGCTGCTGGGGCAGCCTCAGCCGGGGCGGTCGCATTTGCTGCCTCTCCTGCAGGAGCTACGACTACGGTTTCGTCCGGCGGAATACTTTCCGCTTCCTGAAGATCCAGCATACCCAAACATAATAACATTACAAAAGATAACGACACAACAAATTTTTTTATTTTAATGGTTCCTCCTCTTTTATAAAATGAAATCTTTCATTTCATAATTCATTTATTCTAAACTGCATGCATGTGTGGCTTTAAAGCTTTTATTCATAGCAGCAAAGAATATGCCAAAAGGAGTTGATTGAATTAACTGCCCGCGGCAGGCCGCAGGGTATCTTGAACCGCAAGGAACGCCGTAAGCCGAGGGGAAAAGAACCACAAGGGATTCAATATCTTTACATGCAGGCTTTTTCATACGTCTTATCCAGATCTTCTGTAGGCTGGATATAACTGTTTCATAAGAATATTTACGTTTCAGATATTAATTTTTTTCCATTACAGCTCAGGTAATCAACCATAGCCTTCAAGTCGTCCAGTGGTATTTGCCCCGGAGCGGTCTCATGACCCCTGGCCGGAGACGCATAGGTCAGATAACCCCCCAGCGCCAGGCAGGCAAGCCTGCTCATCTTTCCCAAAGGCCCCATACAGAAGGCTATTAAAGAAAGACCGTCATCCATTGCCCTGAAGTGCAGAGATAATACCTTCAAGACATCCTGCAAACCCTCAGCCAAGGTGACGATCTTCCCAATGTCTGCGCCGGCCCGCCTTTCCGAATCAAATACTTCGATCAGCTTCTCCTTTGCCGGAGTGCAGGAAAAATCGTGGTAGGAAATAATGACTTTTATCCCGGTCCTACGGACCTCTTTTATTACAGCGTCTCTTAAGACCGGATCTGTTCTGAGCTCAATATCAACATAATCCGCCCCTTCGGATACGGCCTTTCCCAAAAGGCTGATTCGTTCTTCTTCTGAACCTGAAAAAAGACCTCCCTCTTTCGAAGACCTATTAGTGAAAATAAGAGGACAGGGCCGATTTTTTAATAAGCTTGCAAAATCCAGGGATTCCGCATCAGCAAGAGCATCCAGACGAATCTCTGCCAGGTCGGCTTTTGCCGCCACCTGTTGCAGACGCCTCAGCAGGGCATCACAGGTAGGTTCAGCCAGGGAGACACAGATCATGCGAGACAATCTACCAAATCATTAAATAAAATATGGGTCCTTCCGCGGGTCGATTCCCTCCAAATAGCCGGCAATGGCCTTATCATACTTATTTGTTGTAATAAAGACCTTTTTGGCCAGCTCAAAACGTGTAGTCAGGGAAGTGGCTCCGTCATTGGCCTTCATCTCTCCGATCACTTTAGGATAATCAGACGGATCTACAACCACAGTCACATACCGGAAGTTTTTTGCCGAGGAGCGAAGCAGAGTCGGCCCCCCTATGTCAATATTCTCTATGGCATCAGCCAAACTCACCCCTTTTTTGGCTACTGTTTTTTCAAAGGCATAAAGATTTACCACTACCATATCAATAGGTGAAATACCGTGGTCTTCCATCTGTTGCCTGTGGGCGGCGTTGTCACGAAGGGCCAGGATGCCGCCATGGACCATGGGGTGTAAAGTCTTTACACGGCCATCCATCATCTCCGGGAAACCAGTGAGTTCTGAAACGTCTTTTACGGAAACGTCTGCCTCTCTTATTACTCGTGCCGTACCGCCGGTGGATATGACTTCTACACTCATATCCTCAAGCTCTTTGGCCAGTTCTGCTACACCTGTCTTGTCAGTTACGCTGATGAGTGCCCTTTTTATCTTTGTCATATGCATTGGCCGCCTTTTTTTGTTTAGTTCAAAATAGAATATTAACAAAACGGAAACAAGCTGGTCGGGACGAGAGGATTTGAACCTCCGACCCCAGCGTCCCGAACGCTGTGCTCTACCAGACTGAGCCACGTCCCGACCGGGGATCTATTCCATATATTCGCCAAGCCGGACCTTGTCAACCGGGGCATCCGGTGATAAAGGTTGACTATAATTCCAGATTATGCGTATACCAGGTGCAATCCATGCTTTTTCATGAAGGAGACAAGGCCTGTGAAGATTGAGTCGTATCGGTTTGGTGAAATCGTAATTGATGGAATACGCTATACAAAGGACCTGAAAATTATTAAGGGAAAGATCTTCGGGAACTGGTGTAGGTCTCAGGGACATACCCTCCAACTCTCTGATATCATGGATGTTGTAGCCGCAAAACCCAGTACCCTGATAGTCGGAACAGGTGCCTACGGCAGAATGGTCCTAAGCCCCGGACTGTCCGAGGAACTCGAGTCCAGGGGCATCCGTATAGAGGCCCTTCCCACCGAACCGGCCATAAAGAAATTCAATGAACTGTCATCGCGGAATGGACACGAGGCCGTTGCCCTTGCAGTTCACCTTACATGCTAAATGGACCTTGGCTTTGGATGCCTTTGCACAGCGATTTCTTTTGATAGCGGATGTCCTTGGCATGGCAAGAAGCGCGGCTGCACTGATCAATGGCTACCTTAATTTCGATAGCAGACTGCGTTTTGCCGGGGCTGCAAAGGCCTCAGAAAACAAGGGGCGAGAGCATGTTGGAAGAAGAAGCACCCTGTGACCGGTTGCCAATGGACTATGGACGGGTTTACTGGATATTTACATTGCGAGAGTTACATCCTCAACAAATAAATTAGAATAGGAGATTTCTTATTATGCCCACGGGTCTGCGCTGGAAATATTCCTTAATGGCAGTACTTATTGCCGTGTCTGTGGTCTTTGTCCTGCCTTCTTTCTATAAAGATACGCCCGACTGGTTCAAAAAATATATCTACAGTGAGGGTCTGAAGCTCGGCCTGGATCTCCAGGGAGGAATGCATCTCATCCTCAAGGTAGACGTGGACCAGGCAGTCAAAAATTCTGCAGATCTTGCAGCAAGGGACCTTAAGGAGTCTCTTGGCCGCAGGCAGATAACCTTGGTGCGTCGCCGGAGTCCGGACCCTGACAAAATACTGTTCTTTCTCCCTAACAAGGACGCTGTGGAAAGGGTGAAAGCCGTTCTGGAAGATGAATTCCCAAGCCTCGAACTCGTAGAGATAAAAGAAGAGGGGAAATTCCCCAGCCTGGTGCTAAGACTCTCTCCGGAAGAGGAAAAATTCATAAGAGAAAATGCAGTTGACCAGTCACTGGAGATCATTCGTAACCGGATAGACCAGTTCGGTGTCACAGAACCTGTAATCGTCCGTCAGGGCGAAGAGGAAATAGTAGTCCAGCTTCCGGGGATCCAGGACCCTGAACGGGCCCTCAAGCTCATAGGGCAGACTGCGCAACTGGAGTTCAAGCTGGTGGATGACGAGGCCGGGATAGACCTCGGAAGGCTTATCCGCCAGGCAATAGATAGCGGCCGCCTTTCTGCAGGATATGATGCCAAGGCCCTTAACACGGTACTGAAGGGACAGATACCCAGAGATGATGCCATCTACTTCCTTAAGGAGGTAGATTATCGCACCGGCAGAATCCGGAAGACGCCCATTCTTCTCAAGGACAAAACGCTGATGACCGGGGACACCGTAAAGACCGCCCATGTCCGGATCGGCGGGACCTATAACGAGCCGTATGTTGCCCTTGAATTTACAGACCGGGGTGCAAGACTCTTTGAGAAAATCACCAGTGACAATGTAGGCAAGCGCCTTGCCATCATCCTGGACGGAGTGGTCCGCTCTGCACCGGTAATAAGGGAACGTATAGGAGGAGGGCATGCCCAGATATCCGGCTCATTCACTCCTGACGAGGCCTCAGACCTTGCCATTGTGTTAAGGGCCGGTGCCCTGCCCGCGCCGATCAGCATTATTCAAAACGTCACGGTGGGTCCGTCCCTTGGGCGTGATTCCATAAGGCACGGCCTGTATTCAGGCCTGATCGGAGCGGCCTTTGTGGTTGTCTTTATGGTCGTATATTACACGCTTTCAGGTTTCATAGCGGATATAGCCATGGTCCTGAACCTGCTCTTCCTCATGGCTGTTCTGTCGCTCTTTCAGGCCACGCTGACCCTTCCCGGCATAGCCGGCATCATACTCATCATCGGCATGGGGGTTGACTCAAATGTCCTGATCTTTGAACGCATGCGTGAGGAAAGGGCCCTTGGAAAACCTCTTAAGGCATTTATCGACGGGGGATATGACAAGGCCTTTTGGACCATCGTAGACGCCCATGTCACAACCCTAATAACCGCCATAGCCCTGTTTCTCTTCGGGACCGGCCCGATCAAAGGCTTTGCCGTCACCCTTTCCGCCGGCATTGTCATTAACCTCTTTACTGCCATCTTTGGAACCAGGATGGTATATGACGGACTGCTGGCCAAGCATGCCCTGAGTAACCTGAGGTTCTTCCAGCTAATCAGGAAAACCAGTCTGGACTTCATAGGATACAGGAATTTCGCCTTCATACTGTCAGGTATCCTGGTAATTTTAGGTCTTGCGGGCTTCGTGCAGATCGTAAGGGGGGCGGCCAACCTCGGCGTGGATTTCTCCGGCGGAACCATGGTCCAGTACCGCGCAGACAGGCCCTTCACCCTGGACAAGGTCAGGGCCGCCCTGGCAAACACGGGTATCGAGGGCTATTCTCTTCAAGAAGTGCCGGAAGAACACGTCTTGATCGTACGCGTCAAGAAGTCAGTGGCTACTGTAGGAGACATAGAAACCGGTATAACAAACAGTTTGAAAGAAGGCCTTCCCGGGACCCGTTTTGTAATGGAAAGCAAGGCGGAGATCGGTTCCACCGTGAGCCGGGAACTGAGACGCAAGGCACTGATAGCAATAAGCATATCATTTGCGGGTATAATCTGCTACCTGGCCTTCAGGTTTAATTTGAGCTTTGGAGTGGCAGCTACTGCCGCCACCTTTCATGACGTGCTGGCGGTACTTGGCATCTTGTTTATCCTGAACAAGGAGATAACGCTCCTGACAATAACCGCCCTCCTGACTCTTGGTGGCTATTCCCTTACTGATACCGTGGTAGTCTTTGACAGAATCAGAGAAAATATTAAACATTACAAAAAATTGCCTTTTGCCGAGATCATAAATCGAAGCATCAACGAGATGCTTGGCAGGACAATTATCACGTCTCTGACCACGATGATGGTGATCTTGTGTATCTTCTTCCTTGGCGGTGTCGTAATTCATGACTTTGCCTTTACCCTGCTATCGGGAGTGCTGATTGGGACCTATTCCTCGGTATTCGTAGCCAGTCCTGTAGTGTACCTGTGGCACAAGGGCAAAGCGCCCAGATAATAACTTCTTTCCCTATGGATCAACTGGTCATTCAAGGCAGGCACCCGCTCAGGGGAACCATCAGGATTAGCGGGGCCAAAAACGCGGCGCTCCCCATTCTTGCGGCAACGCTCCTCACGGGCGGCACCTTCAGGCTGCAGAATATCCCCAGGCTGGTTGACATAAAGACCTTCACTGATCTTCTGACCGATCTGGGCGTTGCGGTAAAATACGGCGCAGATAATGACTCTGATTTCTTGGACATAGACTCTTCAGGACTCTCTGACCACGAGGCTCCCTATGACCTCGTGCGCAGGATGCGGGCCTCGATCCTGGTGCTGGGGCCTCTTATATCCCGTTTTGGAAAGGCCCGTGTCTCCCTTCCCGGGGGCTGTGCCATCGGTGCCCGCCCCATAAATCTTCACTTAAAGGGTCTTGAGCTCATGGGGGTTAAGCTCAGGCTCAAAGAGGGCTATATAGAAGCAAGGGCCGGGCGGCTGAATGGAGCTCATATCTATTTCGACACGCCATCTGTGACAGGCACTGAAAACCTGATGATGGCAGCAGTTCTTGCCAACGGGACAACTGTACTGGGGAATGCCGCAAGGGAACCGGAGGTGGTTGCCCTGGGGCAGATGCTTAACCAGATGGGGGCAAAAATCAGGGGCCTTGGTTCAAATACCGTCAAGATAGAAGGAGTAAAGGAGCTGAGGTCTGTTGATTGGGAAATAGTCCCTGATCGCATAGAGGCAGGCACATACATGATGGCCGCGGGGGCAGCAGGCGGAGAGCTGATAATTGAGAACGTTATGGCAGATCACCTGGAGGCGGTCATATCCAAGCTCAGGAGTACCGGGCTTCAGATTGAAGTAGATAATGCCCGTATTTCTGTCAGAAAAAAAGGCGTCCTGCACAGCGTGGATGTCAAGACCCTGCCATATCCCGGTTTCCCGACCGATCTTCAGGCCCAGATCCTGGTGCTGATGGCCCTGGCCGGTGGCCTCAGCGTAATTACCGAGACCATATTTGAAAACCGTTTCATGCATGTTGCCGAGTTGAGGCGGCTTGGAGCCGACATAAAGGTTGAAGGCAGGAGCGCCATCATCAAGGGTGTAAAAGAATTAAACGGTGCGCCTGTAATGGCCACTGATCTCAGGGCCAGCGCCTCCCTGGTGCTGGCCGGACTCGCAGCCAAAGGGACTACAACGATATCCAGGGTTTACCACCTCGATCGCGGGTATGAACATCTGGAACAGAAGCTTGCAGCAGTAGGGGCCAAAATCAAGAGAGAGAAAAGGCCTAACTGATCCGGTGAAAAGAGAAAAAGATATCCTGATTGACCGGTACGGCCGGCAATTGACCTATCTCAGGCTCTCGGTGACTGACAGGTGTAATCTTCGATGCCGGTATTGCATGCCTCAGACTAATTTCTCCTGGCTGCCCCGTGGCTCAATTCTCACCTATGAAGAAATTCTCAAGGTCTGCCGTATACTGGCAGGCGTTGGCGTCACAAAAGTGCGACTTACAGGTGGAGAGCCATTGGTCCGGCGTAACCTTATAAGCCTTGTGGAAAGGCTGACCGAGATTGACGGGCTTGAAGAAATTTGTATCACGACAAACGGTGTTCTCTTGGAAGAGTATGCGGATGGCCTGTTCAAGGCAGGTATCAGACATATCAACATCAGTCTTGATTCCATGAATCCGGAACTATTTGCCTGTATTACCGGCTTCGATCTCTTTGAGCAGGTGTGGCGGGGCATGGAAAAGGCCCTGGAAATGGGATTTTCCCCGATAAAAATCAACTCGGTGATCATGAAGGGCATAAATGACAGTGAAATAGCAGCCCTGGCAGGACTGAGCATGAAATATCCCGTACAGGTTCGTTTTATAGAGTTTATGCCTGTTGGCAAGGATATTTTTTGGGGTCCGGACAGGTTCGTCAGTCGTGATAAGATCATAAATCAGGTGGAGAGCGCATTCGGAAAGCTGCGTCCGTTGACCGAATCACACAGCGCCGGACCGGCAAGTGAATATAGGCTGGATAAGGCCGCAGGAAGTGTGGGATTTATCGGCGCCTTAAGCCACAATTTTTGTGAGAGCTGTAACCGCCTGCGCCTCACCGCAGATGGACATCTTCGCTTATGCCTTTTTTCTGACGAGGAAATAGATGTCAAAAAGGCCTTGCGCCGGGGATTGAACACAGAGGAACTGGCTCTTTTTTTTCGCCGCGCAGTATTAAGAAAACCGAAAGGATTAAAGTTTTTGAATAAAGAAGGACTGTCTTGCAACAGAGGCATGTCCAGCATAGGTGGATGATCGGCTTCTTCGTGGAGGACTTCTGATAATGGAAATGAATCTGGCCTTTGTCTTTCCCGGACAGGGCTCTCAATATGTTGGAATGGGCAAGACCTTTTTGGAAACGGTTTCTGATGCGGCCCATGTTCTTTCTGTGGCAGAAGAAATGACAGGGCTTCCCCTCAAGAAGCTTTGCGCTGAAGGGCCTCTGGAAGAACTCACCCGGGTTGAAAATCTCCAGCCCTGTCTGACCGCCGTGGAGATCATTTGCTGCATGGCCGCCGGAGATGCGGGATTGAAGGCGACAGCAGTAGCAGGACACAGCCTGGGAGAGTATCCGGCACTGTGGGCCGCCGGGGTCATTAGCCTTGAAGACACATTCAGGCTGGTCCATGCCAGGGGCAGGCTTATGAAAGAGGCGGGGGATAAAAATCCGGGTTCCATGGCCGCCGTGGTTGGTCTCAGCAGGAAAGAGCTGGAAGAATTGATTGTGCCCCTAACAAAAAAAGGTGTCCTGGTCCTGGCCAATCACAACTCGCCTGACCAGATCGTAGTCACCGGGGAAACAGACCTGGTCGGCGATCTGTGCAAGAAAGCCAAGGCTGAAGGAGCCAGGGCGATTCCCCTGAAGGTGTCCGGTGCCTATCACAGCCCCCTTATGGCTGAGGCATCAGGTCGCTTTTCTGAAATCTTGGATAAAATATCTTTTTTTAGGCCCGAGATCCCGATTTACAGCAATGTCACGGCAAGGCCGGAATCAGATCCGGAGAAAATCAAGGACCTTATGAAGAAGCAGATCTGCTCGCCTGTCAGGTGGTATGAGATCGTAATCAACATGGACCGGGACGGAATATCTAACTTTATTGAGCTCGGCCCCAAAAAGGTGCTTGGTAACCTGATAAGGAAGTGTCTGCCCGGAAGGTCTGTTTCAGTCTTTCAGGGGGAAGATCCTGAGGGTCTTAGAGCATGCCTCAGGGGCAAACGAGAGCCCGGCTTGCTGGAAGAAGCCCCTTTTGCCGGTGTTGATTGAGGAGCCCGGATAACCCGTGGCTTTGGACGGGGAGTTTGAAGGGCAACCGGAGCTGTAGCCTTTCTCTCTTTCTTGACCTCATCAAATATACCGATTTCGACATATTCCCCGTCCGATTCAAACTTGACGCCTTGAGCTGTTATATCCGCTACACGCCAGCCATCGACAAGGTCTCCAACAGTTACGGTGCGCAGGTTTTTTTGAGGGCCCTTAACTATTTTTTTTTGCTGGCCGGACCTGGATTCCGGGGCTGCCAACATAAGAAAGGCCTGACGCATTTCTCCCGCAATAATAGTACCATAGACCTGGTAGCTGCTCTTTAGATCTCCCTCCGCTGAGGTGTCATTCTCAGTCAGATTTTCATTCCTGCCCCGTTCCGGATCAAAAGGATCCTTGCTGACAATGGCTTCATAGGGGCCGAGCTCAACCTGAGATTCTTTGGCATGGACAGCCCCGGGACTAAAAGAGTACCACAGGCCGACGCAAAAAGATGCTATCAAAAGCAAGATCGAATAAGTTACTTTTTTTTGGAACTCCAGGCTAGTTATCATCTTCCTGCTCCAGACCCTTCTCGCCGGCCAGGCCCTTATGTTCCCCCAGCATCTGCTTCAAGGACTTGACTCGCCCTTTAAATTCCCTGGTCAGTGCGTCGGCCTGCTCCTTGGATTGTATGACATAGGGAGTAATAGTCATCAATAGTTCCGTCTTCTCGTTTGTGTAACTTCGCCAGCCGAACAGATAGCCTAGGACCGGCAAGTCCTTGAGAAAAGGGATACCACTGCGGCTCTTTTCTTTTTTTGTCTTCATCAAGCCGCCGATTATGATGGTATGGCCGTCCTGCACCACCAGATTGGTTGTAGTCTTACGGGTCTGAAAGATTGGGGAGTCAATACCCTCTACTTTGGCCTTTTCAAGGAGAGAACTGACCTCCTGGGTTATCTCCATACTGACCAGTCTGCTCTCATTGATAGAAGGCGTTACCTTCAGAAGGATGCCGGCACTTCGATACTGGATCGATTGTGTGAGAGTGCTCTCGGTCGTACTGGTAGTCGAGCTAGTCAAAGTAGGCACGTCCTGTACGACCTCGATGGTGGATTCCTTGTTATCCACAGCCAGGATATTGGGCGCTGAGAGGATATTGACATCTGTCGTCGTAGCCAACAACTTAATTAAGTTTCGAAGGCTGTCACCTGTGTACAGGCTGTATGCAAATCCTGAAATGCCCGTACCAAGCGCCGTGTTCCTGGGTAAGTTTCCGAGATTAGGATCGGTAAGTGCAATGTTAGAAGAATATGATCCCCCCATATGGCTCTTGAGAAACCACTCGACCCCGTATTCAATATCGTTACCCAGCGAGACCTCTACAATCAACACGTCGATCAGGACCTGCCGCGGAACAATGTCGATCTCTTTCAGCACTTCTGAAAGGATGGCATAATCTCTCTGCGTGGCCTTGATGAGTATGGCATTGTTGACTTCGTCCGCAATGATTTCCACCTCACCGGCCAATTCCCCGGCATGCTGCACGGCTTTCTCTTTTGCAGGCTTTTTCTCCCTTTCCACAAGGACCTCTTTCCTGCCTTTGCGATCTGACGGCTTTCCGCCGTAGAGCTGCCGGAGGATATCGGCGATATCTGCAGCCTTGCCGTTCTGGACAAAGTATACATAGACCTGGGTTCCCTTCTGTGATATCTCCTGATCCAGTTGGGTCACCCAGTTGCCCACCACATCCAGGACTTCCTCCCACTTGGTCACTACAAGCAAGGAGTTGATGGTCTTTAAGGGCATGATCTGCAGGCCGCCCGGATCAATACCAGGCTTTATATAAAGTCCTTTTGTCTTGAATATCTTATCAAGGTCTTTCGACAGATCATCCACATCGGTATGCTCCAGAGTATAGAAACGCCAATGTATATCCTTAAAAAAATCCGTGTCCATTAAGGCCAATATTTTGGACAACTTGCCCACATTTTCTGCAGTGTCCACCAGGATAACGGCATTTATACTTGGCTCGGCCACCATGACCGCCCCGGGAGAGATAAAGTTCCTGAGATTTGCGATTACATGGGCCGCAGAGAGGTACTGGAGCTGAAAGACACTGATTACGTCTCCTGCATGGGGGACCCGTTCACCGATATTTATCACTTCTGATCCGGCTCTGGCGCTGCCGGCCTTCCGTACCACCTTATAAAGATCCTGAGCGCCGCGGGTTATGGCCAAGCCGTGTATCTGCAATATGGAATTGAAGAGATCAAGGAATTCATTCTTGGTATATCTGCCCCTGATATTGAGTGAAATGGTCCCCTTAATGGCTGGATCTACCACATAGTTGAGCTCCAGAATACGCCCCAGGACCTGATCCAGGACAGGATATATATCCATACTGTCCAGAGTAATGTCTATCTGACGGCGTTCACCAACCCCGGCTCCGGAAAATGGAGACTTTATTACAGTTGCATTAGAATCAGGCGCGGCATTTTCAATTTCCTTTGACGGGATCTCCTGTGTAGCCTGATTCTGAGCAAGAGCCAAGCCTTGAATGGATCCCAAAAAACATATGACAGCCAGACTCCAGACCATCCATCTCCGATCTTGTATTCTCATCTCGACCTTACCCCTCAGATCCAGTTTTCATAAAGAGAGCTTCCACCTCAAGGTCGACCCTGAGATGCGGATTACGCCCCTCTACCTTGATTGCGCGAATACTATGTATTCGAAATATCCTGTGATCATCGTTTGATAATTTCAAAAACTTGACCAGCTTCCTGATATCAGTCTTGGCACTGAAAATAGCTACGGCAAGTTGATAATCTCTCCATTTTCGTTGCCGGCCTGTTTTATAAGTGATTACCTGGAGACCGGCCTCAGAGGCCATTTTGAGCAAGGTATCCTGTAAATTGGATGCCACAAGCTGGGGGGTATCACCCGGCATAAGCCCCTTTACGGCAACAGTGAGTCTGCGCTTCGACTGCACAATGCGTTGATCTACACCGCGATGCCGTTTGATGTCACGCTTCAGACGCCCGATTTTCGCCTCCTGGGCCTCAATCCTGCTATCCAACTCCTCGATTTTTCCGGACAGCGGTGCCCATGCCAGGCTGTACCAGAGTATAAGTCCTATAACCAAAAAACCATAACGTAATAAGGGACTTCCATTACTGGAGAGCCGACGGCTAATTTCCATTGCCCTCCTCTCCTTTTCCACTGACCAGCTTTATCTCCACGGAAAAACGTTCCCTTTGCTGTCTGTACTTTCTAACAGGAGATATGAGCCTGACCTCTGAAAAAAGCGGGCTCCGGCGCCAGTTTCCCATGGCCTTTACTGCTGAACCGCCCTCGGCCGTGAGCTTAAGTTTGTCATTTTTGATATCGAGACTTCTTATCCAGGTCTCTGGAGGCGTAAGCTCGGCTACGGCCTTTAAGACCTTCAGTTCAGAGGGCTTCTCGAGCTTGAAGTCTTCCAGGTCCTTGAGCTTATTGTCGATTTTTTCCAACCGTTTCTGAGCATCCAGCATGGGCGACAGGCGCTCTTGCAGTTCCTGAACCTCCTGTTCCATCTTATGGACAGAGTGTACACGCTTTTGGATCCTCAAACCCTGTATCCCTGTGGCCAGTATGACTGACGCAGCAACAGCCCCTACAACAAATTGATATGGTTTTATGCGCAAACGGAAAGGTCTGCGACGGGGGCCTTCCTGGAGAGAAATCGCAGGATAAGAACTCAGCCCTAATGCAGCGGCACATAACCCCCAGGTGACTTTTTCCCCATGCCCACAGATATTCGAAAGGTCCTTTATGGCACTACAGGGATCTTTGGGGGGAGGATCCAGAATTACCGCACCGGAACCCCCTACTGCATACTTGGGGGCCATTGCAAGATCAGGAAAAGGAGAAGGGAGATGTTCGGCAAGTTTTTGCAGGTCCGTCGAGATATCCTCCTCATCCGAGACCGATACGGAATGTGAACCTTCCCACCCGTAAATACCGTGGAGAGAAATAATCCAGCAGTTACCCTGCCGGCCAAGGCTGACACAGGGAAGAGAGGATTCTGCGCTGCTGCGCAGCAGGATATCCAGCCCCAAAGTCGCAGGTGATACAGGGCCAAGCGATCCGGCATGGCCTGTCTCACGAACGACCCGGAGTATCGGATCCAGAAAACTCCTTGGGATATAGGCCAGAAGCACCACCGTCTTATCTCCACGCTTAAATGCCCATTGATCATGATATATCTCATCCGGTTTCAGGTGTGCGTGAAGCCCTATGCCCATACGGACCGCATTTGCCGCCTCGTCCGGTTCCAGTTGAGGAAAGCTTAATTCTCTCATAAACAGGTTCTTTCGAGAAAGGGCCAGACATATAATACGTCTCCGCAAGGGATGAATAGCCTGAAGTACGCCTTTTACCTGTTCCGCCAAAGAACGTCCGGTATCATCAAATGTATAGGGCAGTTGGACAGAAGACCATTTTCCGAGCCGTCCCTTAAGACAAAAGACATCAAGCCTGGACTCGTCCAGGTAAATCCCTACTATTTCACGTTCTCTGACCACCTTGAGCCTTTTCGTCCAGGAGTAATTGCCTCTATCCAATGCTTGACCTTTAATTTCTCTGCCCCGGACCGGGTATCCCAGTAAATCTGATATATACGACTGCCAAACCAGACTCTGAGACACGCCACCTCACGAGTTGATATAGTGTTATCACCGAGTTCGGCACCCAGGATCTCCTTAAGAGGCAAGGGTGCGTATTCCTTACTTACGGCGCCTGATTTGTTGTAGACTGTAAATAAATCCCAGAGGCCTCCCCGCCATATAACTTCACTGTCTTCCTCCTGGGATGACCAGGTAATGGGCCCGTAAAACGCCTCCTGGCCGACCCCGTTTACCAGGAGCAGTTCCTCCAGCAAATGAAATGGACCATTGGCAGGATAGTAGGGCGGAGATCTGTCTTGGTAGATGTCATCCTCTGCCCCGTTCAGCCTCACCAGCTTATCAGAATCCCTCCAGTCCAAGATACCATCCACCATAGTATCCGCGGCTTCAAGCTCCTCGTCCCCAAGAATCGCTCTCACTACCTCCCTGATCTGATCCTCTGAGCTGTTATTGAGATCGAGCTTTCCGTTCTCGTCTTGCAGGGTAAAAAAGACCTCTCTGCCTCCAAGCCTTGCCTTGTACACACTACCGTCAGCAAAAAGACGGCCCTCTGCCTCTTCCCTGTCCATTCCTGGAGGAGACAATCTGCTTGCTGCAAGAAGCAGCAAAGACCTCGCAGCCTCCCGGCCCTGCAGGGCATCCCAGGCACCTTGCCCCAGGTTCCTGCGGATTCTTGCCTCAACCGCATAGAAGCCGCCGACCAGTGTAAGCAGGGTCAACACCCACAACACCAGCACAAGAACCGTACCCTTCTGTCCCATCACTTTGCACTTACCAGAATAAAAGGACTTGTATAAAAAACTCGCCAAGTGGTTACAGGCTCCTTACCATTATCGGAAAAGGCCAGGCCCATGGCTACAGCCTCGGGCACATTACCCTTTTGACTCCAGTTATCCTGCCAATCCTCAGGGTCGGATTCATCCGGCAATTGACTTTGATATGTAAAGGCCAGCGAATCTATCCCGTTTATGATCGAAACGCCCCAGCCCTGTTCCGTCAGGTCCTCTTTATCTTCCTGATCTATGTTGTCAGGAAGGGGTTCTTTCAGGTCTTCGGGCCTGGTGATGACCTTCTGGGCATAGATGAGCTTTTTTCTTTTTTCATCAAAACGATAAACTACCCTGAAAAGGCCACCTGCCTGGGAACCAAGCGGTACGTGGGTAGTCACAAAGGATATCTCGTTCTCTTTCCCATTAAACTCGGAAAAATCCTTGAGATCAGATCCGTCCGCCACCACGGCCCTGAGCTGTCTTCCCAAAAGTCCTTCAATGGAGGATACAACTATCAGACGTTTGTTGATCTTTTTACCCCTGCTGTAGGCCCTCAGTCCTGTACGGACAGCCATGGAAAGTATGAGGACCAGCACGGCAATGAGGGTGACTGAGATCAGGAGTTCAAGCAGGGTAAAGCCTGAGGATCTGGTGATTGATTTTTTCCTCATATCTGCTCTGCCGGTATCCAGCTGGTCAATACAAAAGGATGTGCATTATACGGAGGTTGTACGGTAAGAATAAGCTCCTTCAGTTCGGGGATCTCGATCTCTTTCTCTTCCTGGTCCTGGACCGTTATCTTCAAGACCAGGTCCCGAACTTCCACCTTATAGCTCCATCCGGGATGATCTTTTACGTCCTCCTCACCCGGAGACAGGGATTCAGGCTCATGGAGCAATCCATAAAGCACGGACTCTGCTATATACGCTGCCTCTCTGGCCATGTCGCCCCTGAAGGCCTGCCTGTGGCCCTGCGCAAAGCCGGAAAGCAGCACTCCAAGCGCGATACCCATTATTGCCGTGGCAACCAGGACCTCTATGAGGGTAAAACCTGACGATTTGACGATTTGACGATTTGACGATTTAGTGATTGTCACGATGAAATGCGCTCCATGCCTACCAGCCCCAGGAACCTGTCTATCACTATCCGGTCCATGCGACCTCCTTCCCACTTGAGGTCAATCTCACCGCCGCTTGAGCTTCCGTCAGGATAAAAGGTCACGGCATGGATACCTGGTTCCACTGCGCCCACTCCCTTGCCTTCTACCTTTATGGACTCGGGTATATCCTGCCATTTGAGACCTTCAACACAAAAGGTCCTGCTCTCACCATCAATCAAAAACCTGACTGCCTCGCCTCTACCCAGACCTGCGGACCTGGCGCGGACCAGGGTCTGTGTAAAGGACTGCACAAAACGCCTCTCTTCAGACCGAAGTATCCCGCCGGCAACTGCCACAAAGACCAGGGAACTGAAAATGCCTATAAGTACCAGTACCACGAGGAGCTCAATTAGCGTAAAACCCCTTGACCTGTGACCGTTCAAGGGTTCAGGGTTCAGGGTTACCTTTCTTCCCTTGACCTTGCGAGTTAGGTCTCGGGCCAAGTGCCATGCCTCATTGGATTGTTGATTGTTGATTGTTGATTTATCATTGCTCTATTGTTCTATTCTCATGCCTTCTCCATTCAGAACTCACGAATCAACGGTTCAAATTTTCGGTAAACCCTTGAACCTCTGAACTGTAAACCTTTGAACCATTGAACGGTTACTTTGACCTTTTATAAGGCCACATCATTAATACCGAATATGGCAAGGAGCATGGACAGGATAATCCCGCCGATAATAATTCCCATCAGTACTATGGTTACAGGTTCCACCAAGGACAGATAGACCTTGGTATCGTGCTGGACCCTTTCTTCGAGATCATCTGCAATCTTCAGAAGCATGGGCCCCATGGCCCCTGTTTCCTCCCCAATAGCCACCAGATGTACCATGAGTGACGGAAACACCTTTGCCTGTTTCATAAGCTGACTGAGACTCTTTCCCTGGCGGACCCCCTTATACAGGTCCTCCACAGCACCCCGTATGACGCTGTTGGACACCACTTCTCCCGAGAGGGAAATACCCTTGAGTATGGGAACACCGCTCTCAAGCAAGGTACCCATGGTGCGGGCCAGACGACCGAGTTCTATCTTCAGCAACATGGAGCCGGCCAAGGGCAGGCGAAGCACTGCCCTGTCCCACCAGGCCCTTCCATCAGGTGTCTTGATATAGGAGTAAAAACCGGTGCCAAGTACAAGAATAACCAGGCATAACAGCCACCACCATGACTGAAGAAACATGCTGGCCCTGACTATTAACCTGGTGGCCAGGGGCATAGGCTGATTGAGATCCTCAAAGATCTGGCCAAACTTTGGCACTACAAAGGTCACCAGGATAAAGACGGACAGGATGCCCACAAGGGCCAGGATGCCGGGATAGATCGATGAAGTAATAATAAACTTTCGAATATTTCTTGAACGCTCGATGAAACCATCCAACCTTTTAAGAACCATGGGGAGGACACCTCCCAACTCCCCAACCCGTATCATATTGATGTAGAGGCGGTTGAAGATGTCCGGATAGGAAGATAAGGCCTCTGACAGCTTTTTACCCCCCTGGATCTCCCGTCTTATGGTATTAATCAGCTCACGTATTGTCTTTTGCTCAGCAGCATCTTCCACGACGGCCAGAGCCCGTTCCAGAGGGACACCGGCCTCCAGAAGATCAGCCAATTCCCTGGTGAAGTAGAGGAGATCATCATGTCTGAACCTGACCCCTTTCCTGCTCCACAAAGCATAAAACCGCTTCAGCCTCTTAACCCTGACAGGCTGAAGGCCCTTAGAGATCAGCATAGAAATTAAGAGATCCTGGCTTGAAGCCTCGCCGGTCCCCTGAATTTTTTGCCCTTTAACATCCAGGGCCTCATAAGCAAAGGTAGGCATTTTAATTAGTGACTCTCATAACCTCTTCAAAGGTTGTCTGAGCTGCAAGGACCTTTAGAAGGCCGTCCTGACGGAGCGTCCTCATGCCCAGGGATTGTGCCTTGGAAAGGATTGAGCTGCTGTCAGCACCCTTTACTATCATTCTTCTTATCTCGTCATCCACCCTGATCAGCTCGTATATGCCGGTACGACCTGAAAACCCCGTATTGGCGCAGTGAGCGCAACCCTTACCCCGCCAGACCTCGGATGGGGCCTGGATATTGTCCGCTCCAAGGGCCTGAACTACCTCATCTAAAAAACCGGGCGGCAGATCATAGGAAGTCCGGCAATGGGGACAGATCTTCCTCACCAGTCTCTGGGCCATCACTGCCAGCAGGCAGGAAGACAAAAGATAAGACTCGATGCCCATTTCCTGCAACCTGGTAATTGCACTTGCAGCATCGTTTGTGTGAAGGGTAGAAAATACAAGATGTCCGGTAAGGGCGGACTGTATGGCAATCTCGGCGGTCTCAGCGTCCCTGATCTCCCCTATAAGTATCACGTCCGGGTCCTGCCTGAGGATATTGCGGAGGGCGGAGGCAAAGCCCAACCCTATCTCAGGACGGATCTGGATCTGATTTATTCCATCGAGCTGATACTCAACCGGGTCTTCTACTGTTACAATCTTCTTGTCAGGGGCATTGATGCGGTTCATGACCCCGTAAAGAGTAGTGGTCTTCCCGCTGCCGGTCGGACCGGTGACCAGGACCAGCCCATAGGGCCTTGAAATTATCTTTTCAAAATCTCCCAGTATATCGGCTGAAATCCCGAGGGTTTCAAGTTCCAGCCGGACCTCCTCCCGGTTCAGGAGCCTGAGCACTACACTTTCCCCAAAAAGGGTGGGCAGAGAAGAGACCCTTATGTCGATCTCTCTTTGCCCTTCGCGGACCTTGATGCGCCCGTCCTGAGGCAAGCGCATCTCAGCGATATTCATCTTGCCCATAAGCTTCAGCCGTGAGGTAATCGCAGGCTGTAGCCTTTTTGAGACCGTCTCGATGTCGTGAAGGACTCCATCTATACGGAACCTTACCTTCAAGAGATCCCTGAACGGCTCAAAATGTATATCTGAGGCCTTTACTTCAAGGGCCTGGCTGATAACGTGGTTTACAAGACGTATCACAGGGGCCTCGGAGGCAAGGTCCCGCAACTGTTCAGGATCTTCCCACAGCTCATCAACAGCGCGTGATTCGTCCTCTGACTCCTCTCCTCCCAGGTCCGAATCGGCTTCGTACCACCTGTAAACAGCGGCCAGGATATCCTCTTCACTGGCGAGAAAGGGCCTGACCGGCTTCTGGTAAATACTTTCAAGGAGCTCCCTCATGTACAGATCCTGGGGCGTGGCCATGGCCACCCTGGCTTCAGAGTCGTCCAGGGACAGTGTGACGACCCGCCACTGCCGCATTAGCTGCGGAGACAGCCCATTAATCATGGGTGGCTTGTCTGGGAAATCAGCCGCACTTATTTCAGGAAATCCCGGCCCTGAAATCTCCGCTAAGTTTGATTCGGCTCCAGGAACCTGATCGCCGCCTGCGTTTTGGAATCCGTTCCCGCCTTTCCCTTTGAATAAAGACACCAGGCGAGATCCTACGTTTTGAATATTCACAGGATCACCCAATTACTTCACTTCCAACTTACTATGTCCGAGTCTTCACCTTCTCCACCTGGCTCACCGTCACGGCCGTAGCTGATCAGATCATAGTCATAGTGCTCTCCGGGAGATTTGTAGACGTATTCGTGTCCCCACGGATCCTTTGGAACGGCCTTGGGCAGATAGGGCCCGGCCCAGTTTTCAAGATCATCCGGCTTTTCCCGCAAGGCCGAAAGGCCCTCCTCAGTATCAGGATAACGACCGTTATCCAGGCGAAACTCGTCAAGGGCGGCGCCAAAGAGCTCGATCTGGGCCTTTGCGGCCTTTTGTTTGCTCATTCCCAGCTTTCCGAAAAATTTGGGTGCCACCAGGGAAGCCAAGAGTCCGATGATTATCACCACTACCAGGAGCTCGATCAAGGTAAAACCCGAATCTCTCTCAATGCCCCTTGCAAGACCACGGTCATTCAGTCTTTTTCTCAAAAATAATACCTCCGACAATATCATGCTCAAATCATTACTAATTAAATTACGGCCCACAGAGATACCTGTCAAGCAAGATACAGGCCTCTCCACCTCATCTGGCAACCACAAAAGCCTCCGGGAAACCTGAGCTTTCAAGCCTGGCTTCAAAGTCCTTGGCCGTATTATACTCGGTGGATGCAAATACCTGCACCAGGTAAAAGGTCTGATCTCCTCTTTGTTGGCGAAATACAGCCACATCCTTATAATATCTGTTTATTTTTCGCCCCAGGGCATAAGCGTTATCCGGTTCCAAAAAGGCCCCTACCTGTACATAGAATTTCCCTCTTCTGAAATCAGGGTGTGGCTTAAATACCGCGGGAATTCCGGCTCCAGGCCGGACCTCTCCCAGCGCCTCTATCCTCACTCTTGCCACACCCGGACCGATCAGCCCCACCTTCCTGGCTGCCCCATAGCTGAGATCTATAATCCTGTTCTTGGCAAAAGGCCCGCGGTCGCTGATCCTGGCTACGACTTCCCGCCCATTTTCAAGGTTGATTACTCTGACATATGTATTCATGGGCAATATGCGGTGGGCAGCAGTCATGGCATACATGTTGTATGGCTCGCCGCTGGCGGTCGGCCTTCCGTGAAACTTGCCTCCATACCAGGATGCATACCCTTCCTCCACAAAGCCTTCGGCAGAGGGCAAGGGATAGTAAACGTGTCCATTCACCTCATAGGGACGCTGGGTTGCAGGTAATCGCCGAATGGATATTGTTGGAGGCGATATATGCCGGTGCCCGCAACCTGATAAATGAAAAAAGAGGAAAAAAACAAGAAAAAAGGCACCAAAGCCGGTCTTATTGTAAGATTTCGGAAACAGCCTATGCTGATATGTGTGCGCAGGTTCTGAATTGTTTCCGTCTCTAAAGGTGACTGATATCAACAGCCACGAATATTTCATGACGAACCTCAAAAATACACGGATGAAAATATTTTACCTCTCTTATATTCGGTCATTAATAACAGGATCATGACAAAATGAAAACAGATACTCAATGAACAGGACATACTTGGCCGAACTGCAGAAAAAGCTGGCGCAAAAAGTGTGTATTCCGCCCGATGATTCAGGTTACCATCCGCAAGAATATGATATCATTTTTAGTCTGGATGTCCACTATGTGAAAGATAAGGCCTGTATTGCATTGGATGTGCAGAAATGGAAAGGTGGAATTGTTGGCACTTATGTAGGTACTGCAAAGGTAGAAGTCCCATACGTACCGCAATTCTTTTGCTTCAGGGAAGGGCCTCTGTTGCTGGAAATGCTGGAAGCAGCCAAAAAGCGCCTGTCTCTGCAGCCCGAATTGATCATTGTGGATGGGCACGGGATAGCACATCCAAGACGTTTTGGAGTTGCCTGCTGGATTGGTGTGAATACTGACATCCCCTCAATAGGTTGTGCTAAAGAGACTTTGATGCATTACAATGGAAAAATAGATAAGAAGAGAGGGAATTGCCTGTTCATCAAGGATGAGAAAGGGGTAATCGGTGCAGTCTTAGTAACACGGGACAATACAAAGCCTGTCTTTGTCAGTCCAGGGCATGGAGTAAGCCTGAAAACGTCAATAGAAGTAATTCTGAATCTTTCATCCAGATACAGAATATCCGAGCCCCTCCGCAGGGCAGACCAAAGTGCAAAGGCGTATGCAAAAGGAATGACGTTAGAAGGCGTCACTTTTTGGGGAGAAATAGCTTGATTCGTAACTGTTTACGGCGGAACATCCTCAAAGTTGTAAGGTCAAAGCAACGTAAATATTCGGTGAACCCGCGGTCCGCTGTGGAAGTTGCCATCCGTGCCCTGCCGCAGGAGCGGTTTACCTTTTGCAGGGTTTCGATCGCGGGCCGGATTGCACTGCCTCTCCGGTCTGCAATGAGTGAGCTTTGAAACCCGGAAAAAGGTAACCGCTTCAAGGCAGGATATAAAGGGTTCACCGAATATTTACAAAACAACTGAACCTATGAACGCCAATCATAATGAATCCTGAATTTTGCAGGCGGCTATCTGAGGATTTCTGAATGTATTTCCCGATTGCCGATATCCAAGTTAGTCCCTGGATCCCGCCTCTTGTAGCTTTTGTTATTTCTTTCTTTACCTCAATGGGGGGTGTGTCAGGCGCCTTTCTGATCTTGCCCTTCCAGGTCAGTTTCCTTGGTTTCAGCAGCCCGGCAGTCAGTGCCACTAACCATCTTTTCAATATTGTTGCCATTCCCAGCGGCGTTTATCGATATATCAGGGAAGGCCGAATGGTATGGCCGCTCACATGGGCGGTCATAATAGGAACCCTGCCCGGGGTCTTAATCGGTGCCATTCTGCGAATACAGTACCTTCCGGATCCAAAGAACTTCAAGATGTTTGCCGGTCTGGTCCTCTTATATATTGGTGGTAGATTGATAAAAGATGTGCTTAAGAAAAAGCAGGCCGATGGCCATCGAATGTCAGCAGAGGAGCAATTCCAGAAGGTAGTTAAAGAATACTATGAATCAAATCAATCCGGAACCGCTTCAGGTCAAAAGCAATTACCACGAATTATCGTAAAGAAGTTCAATATCTCCCGCATTATCTATGAATTCTATGGCCAAACGTTTGATATAAACGCCATGGGAATAATGCTGTTAAGCTTTTCGGTTGGTATCATCGGCGGTATTTACGGGATAGGAGGAGGGGCCATTATTGCTCCGTTCTTTGTAAGCTTCTTCTGCCTCCCGGTTTATACTATAGCTGGTGCGGCATTGATGGGGACCTTTGTAACCTCAGTTGTGGGCGTGCTGTTTTATCAGGCAATAGCTCCCTTTTATCCTCACATGGCCGTTGCACCGGATTGGGCACTGGGCCTCCTGTTCGGGATGGGAGGATTTGCCGGCATGTATTGCGGAGCAAGGTTACAGAAATTTGTCCCGGCCAGGCTGATCAAATCGATACTGGTATTTTGTATCCTATTCCCAGCTATTAAGTATATTTTGGAATTTATTCTGTGAATTTTCAGGTTGGAGATGCCGCATCTGGAGACTCTCTGCCACAATCCCTGGATGACATGTCAGGCTGACCTCAACCATCCGGCCAGGCTCAAGCCGAAGTAAGTCACAAGCCATCCTATGAGAATCGAGAGAGGTATCTTTTCGTTACCTGCCCAGGGCAGGGACGCAAAGGCGATCACAGGCACCAGTGGATACAGGATTCCGGCTTCGAACGGCGGAAAATGCCGCAAGAGCTCCTGAACTCCCAGAAAGAACCACGGGCCCTGTATCAGATCTATGTTTTTCCCCGGAAGGTCTATCGGGGCATTAAACAGAACGGCCACTGCGATGGAACAGGCCAGAACGCTCAGAAAAATCTTCCGGCTCAGTATCACCCGGCGAGTGTGATACCAGGTGCCAATACCCCACAACAGGACAGTCAGGAGCAGATGCAGAAGGTAGACACGGCTTAAACCTTCATCTGTACACGCCATCAGAAAACGGTTGAGTCCTGATCCAATCAGCGGGACCTTCAGGAGGAGGTGCTCGGCAATTGTGCCCGCAGCCTGACCTGTTCCGTCATACCGCAGAACATATCCGGTAAACAGGACAAAGATACCAATAGGGAGGGTAAGGCTCAAGACAGTCCACTGTCTGCGACTCGAAGGCCGCTTGGAGATTTTTGGCAGATCATCGATGCTTTGCCATGCGTGATAAATAAGCAGAAGTAAAAAGGCCTGACCGGTCCAGAAGTGCAGGGCCCTCCAGAAGGCGCCAAAGGGAAGTACTGCTTCAATGGCAACGCTGGTTACAAAAGGGTCCGCCACCTCATACTGATAGGCTACAATAAAGCCCGAACCTATAGAGGCCAGCAGTGCTGCAACAGTCATCTCTCCGACTCGATCAAAACTAAGCATTATATGAAAGTGTCAAATGCAGCAAGCTCCGCACTTATTACAGACTTGGGGGATGCAAAAAGCCGTTTCCCTGCCCTCTGAAGCCTTGTTCCATTCTTCCCGCAAATATTCCCTGCGCACCCTGTGGCCTATGATCTCCCATGGAAAAGGCATGTCCGCATCCAGGGCCCTGCAATACATATCTGCTGAGAGAGCAGCCTCTTTCAGGGCCTTGCTCCAGGTGACCCCCCTGAGTGCCACTGCCTCCAGAACAGGTGCAAGCCTCCTGTCCCCCCTGCTCAATATGGTCTGAAAATGGGCTTCACGCACAGAGTCCAGTTGCAACTTTACATTTGGCATATTACGCAGACCTTTCTGCAGTATCCGTCTCCTGCGTTTAAGTGCAGGCCTCTTTACAGACCCGGCCCACTGCATCGGGGTCCATGCCTTTGGCACAAAAGTGCTGATTGACGCTGTTACAGAGCCCATATGACCCCTTGCCCGGCCGGCCGGCCTGACAGCGCGCCTGATCTTGTCAACCAGCTTCACGATGCCCTGGACGTCTTCGTCGGCTTCAAAAGGCAGGCCCAGCATGAAGTAGAGTTTCAGGTTCGGGACCCCGCCTGATACAAGTGTCTCTGCCGCCCTCAATATTACATCTTCATCAAGATTCTTATTGATCACCTGTCTCAGCCGCTGGGACCCTGCCTCTGGCGCAATAGTCGCCAGCCTGGTATCCGAGGCCTTGAGGAGACGCACAAGGTCCTGAGTAATTTCATCGGCCCTGAGGGATGAAAAGGCGAGCTTCAGCCCTTTATCCAGGAGCCTTCTGCAAAGCTGTCCGATCTCCTCCCTTCCGAGAAACTCGAGGCCGACCAGCCCCACCCGGTCGGTATCCTTACATTCTTGGAGGGCTGCATTGAGGCTCTCAATGGGCCATTGTCTCGGAGGCCGATACACAAATCCCGCGGCACAGAACCTGCAGCCTTTCCCGCAGCCTCTGGCAAACTCTATTAAAAACATATTGGGGAAAACAGAATACGGGCTGAGGATCCCGGTGTGCGGGACCTGAGGAATTTGAAATTGGGAATCCGGGGAAAAGATAGCCGGAACAACAGGAAAAGAAAAGCCCCGCTCATATTCCCACTCGACCAGATCCCCTGAGGCATTGTAGAGAGGCCTATAGGCACTTGGGACATAGACCCCGGGAATATTGTCCGCAAGCCGTTTTAATCGTTCAGTTCTTGAAAGACTTCGGTCAGTGAGTTCAGGCAGGCATGAGACAAAGGCCCCTGAAATGGCCTCGAAATCGCCAAGGAGAAAGGCGTCCACAAAAGGGGCCACGGGTTCGGGATTGATCTGGGTAGCAATCCCACCTGCCAGCACAATCGGTTCCTGATCCAGACGATTTTCAGACCTGAGAGACAGCCCTGCTGCTTCCAAGGCCTTTACCATGTTTTGATAATTGGACTCAAAACTGACTGAAAAGAGTATGAGATCAAAGTCCTTCAGGGGTCTGCCGGACTCCTCGGAAAGCCAGAGGCGATTCGGCACAAAGAACCGCTCGGTCACCACCCGGTTTTCGGCATTAAGCCCGGCATAGACCGACTGGAGGCCGAGATTGGACATGCCCACAGAATAGGCATCAGGGAAGATCAGGGCGATGGAGATACGGCCGGCCCACTTCTTCCGAACAGAGCCCTTCTCATTCCTCGGATTCCTGCTCCATCTTTGCGAGGTCTTCAAATCGGAGATCTATCCCCAGGATGCCGACGATCTCATCTTCATCGTTGCGGATCGGGCCTGATACTGTAATACAGAGGGCGCCTGTGATCCTGGATGTATAAAAATCAGTAACATGGATATTTCCATCTTTTATTGGCTCTATAAACCAGGGACGGGCAGAGAAATCGCTATCCAACTGGTAGTTTGCATATTTGGCCCTATCTTCCAAGTGAGTGAAGTTCTGGGTGATTTTGCGCCCGTCTGCATTGACCACGTAAAGGAACTGGATAAAAGGATTATCGTCGAGGACCTGCTCAAAGACAGGCCTTGCAAGAACAGGATCCATGGATCGTATCTCTTTACGATCTATCAGTTCCTCCACCAGGTGGAAGGCCAATTCATGGGCCTTGTGCTTAAGCTTGTCAAACTCTGAGATAAAGAGTTCCGGCAGGTATTTTCTGGCAAGGATATGCATCTCTTCATTTGACATGGAGGTAACCCTGCCCTGCTCATACTCTCTCATGACATGCTTGTATATCTGCACGACTCCAGGGTGACGCTTATCGATCCTTTGTCTGCCATCCAGTTCCCGGTGTGCATTTATCCAGTGTGCAATGCCCGCTGTGCCTGACTTGTCAGAAATAATGACAGCTACAGGCCTGCCAAGTATCTTCTCGGTGTTAAATATGTTGTAAATTTCCTCGTTCTTGAGCAGACCGTCTGCATGTATGCCCGCACTGGTGGCGTTGAAATTTTCACCAACCAGGGGATAGTTCCTGGGAATGTGCACATCGAGCTCCCTCTCAAAATACCTGGCCATCTCTGTAATGGCCCTTGTGTCTATACCATCATCGGTTCCCCTCAGGGCTATGCGCTCTATCAATACCGCCTCTATGGGAGTATTGCCTGTACGTTCGCCAAATCCCAGCAGTGTGCCATTTATAGCGTCACATCCATAAAGCCATGCCGTGGTGGCGTTAATCACTGTCTTGTGAAAGTCGTTGTGGCCGTGCCACTCAAGGAGTTCACCCGGCACTCCGGCATCGTCTATCATCGCCCTCACCAGTCTCGGAACACTCCTTGGAAGGGCTGCACCGGGATACGTAACGCCGTAACCAAGTGTATCACACAGCCTGATCTTTATATCTATCCCGCTCTCTTGTCTCAGCTTCATGAGCTCTATTGCAAAAGGCACGCAAAAACCATATATATCCGCCCTTGTAATATCTTCGAAATGGCAACGGGGGACTATCCCCAGGTCCAGGGCCGCCTTAACTATGGCCAGATAGTCCTCCATGGCCTGGGCCCTGGTCTTTTTGAGCTTTAAATATATATGATAATCAGAGGCAGAGGTCAGTATACCGGTCTCATTCAAGCCCATTTCCTTTACGCGCTTGAGGTCTTCGGCCTTTGCCCTTATCCACCCAGTAATCTGGGGGAAGTCATATCCCTTCTCTCTGCATATATCCACGGCCTCTTTATCTTTGGAGGTGTACAGAAAAAATTCAGACTGGCGTATTATCCCCTTCGGGCCTCCCATGCGGTGCAATAAGTCGAAAATGTCGCTGATTTGTTTCACAGTGTATGGGGGCCGTGCCTGCTGGCCATCCCTGAAGGTAGTATCGGTTACGAGCATGTTGGCGCATGGGCTCGGCATCATGTGCTTGTGATCAAAATCAATCTTACAGACATCATCATATGGATAGATGTCTCTCATGAGATTGGGCTGGGAGACGTCCTGGAGATTGAAATTCCAGTATTCACCACCTTGGCGATCCAACAGTCCGCGTCCGGGATTCCACTTTGCCATAAACACCTCCTAAATCTTCCAGCCGGGTTTCAGATAGAGCTCAGCCAACTGAGCCATACTCACATTTGCAGGGGCACGGGTCAAGAGGCACTGGGCCTTCTGGGTCTTCGGAAAGGCCATGACATCCCTTATGGTATCTTTTCCTGCCATAAGCATTACCAGGCGATCAAGGCCAAAAGCAATACCTCCGTGAGGCGGCGCCCCGTATTCCAGGGCCTCAAGAAGAAAGCCGAATTTATCCAAGGCCTCTTCCCTGGAGATTGATAGTGCCCTGAAGACGGCCTCCTGAACAGAAGTCTGATGAATACGAATACTGCCTCCACCTATCTCGACTCCATTAAGTACCAGGTCATAGGCCCTGGACTTCACGCCTGCAGGATCACTGGATAATAATTCCACATCCTCGATCCTGGGGGAAGTAAACGGGTGGTGCAGGGCCACAAACCTGCCCTCATCTTCATCATATTCTACCAGAGGAAAATCAGTAATCCATACAAAATTAAAACTTCCTTCGGGAATAAGGTCCCAACGCCTGGCAAGCTCCAGCCTGAGTTCTCCCAGGACCCTGTATACCGTGGCCTTCTGATCCGCCCCGAAAAACAACATATCTCCCGGGACTGCATCCAACTGCTGCGCTATTGCCCTTTTTTCTTCCTCAGAAAAAAACTTTGCTATGGGTGACTGCCAGGAGCCGTCATCCTTTATTTTTATCCAGGCAAGCCCCTTGGCCCCCAGCCCGATGGCAAACCCGGTAAGATTATCCAGGTCTTTCCTTGAAAGATCATCCATGCCTTTTGCATTTAAGGCCTTTACCACACCCCCTGCAGAAACCGCCTCCTGAAAGACCTTCAGCCCGCATCCGGCGGCAATGTCTGATATGTCGCGGATCTCCAGGCCAAAGCGGGTATCGGGACGATCGGTCCCGAAGCGGTCCATTGCCTCCTGAAAGCTAAACCTCTGAAACGGCGTCTTGATATCTTTTCCCATGACCTCCTTGAACAGAAACGACATCAGACCCTCTATCAGATCCATGATTGCGTCTTCATCTATAAAGGACATCTCCATATCCAGTTGTGTAAACTCAGGCTGACGATCAGCTCTCAGGTCTTCGTCCCTGAAACATTTGACTATCTGGTAATAACGCTCGAGGCCGGAGATCATGAGGATCTGTTTATAGAGCTGGGGAGACTGCGGCAGGGCATAAAAGCGACCCGGATTAACCCTGCTCGGCACAAGATAGTCCCTGGCACCCTCAGGGGTACTCCTTGTCAACATCGGGGTCTCGATCTCAAGGAATTCCCGGCTGTTCAAATAGGACCTCACGGCCTGACAGACCCTGTGCCGCAGTATCAGGCTCTCAACCATGCACGGTCTCCTGAGGTCAAGATAACGGTATCTCAGCCTCAGGTTCTCAGATATCTCCCTTTCCTCATCAAGAGAAAACGCAGGGGTCTTTGAGGTATTCAGGATGCGCAGATCACGGCACGCGACTTCTATCATGCCGGTCTTTATCTTTGGATTCTCCATACCCTCGGGCCTCCTGCGGACCACGCCTTTTGCTGCAATTACATACTCGCTCCTGAGGCTGTGGGCCTTTTGATGTGAATCCGCATCTACCTCAGGGGCAAATACCACCTGGGTAATCCCCTTACGATCTCGAAGGTCTATAAAAATAAGCCCCCCGTGATCCCGTCGTCTGAGCACCCATCCCATAAGGACCACTTCCTGATCCAGGGCCGTCTCTGTAAGACTGTAACAATCATGGGTACGCCTCAGCCCTGCCATTGAATCCATTCAGATTACCTCTACTTCGATTAAAGTCTCAGCCAACCCGCAACCTGCCAACCAGAGCCTCCACTGCTGAGATCACATCATCAACAGGCACCTCGTGCTGATAGCGGGTCATCATATCCCTGAGCATCACCTGTCTTTTATCAAGCTCATTTTCTCCCACTATGAGCACATAACGGGCCCCAGCCCTGTCGGCCTGCTTCATCTGGGCCTTAAGGCCCCTGTCTTCATACGACATCTGCACTGCCAACCCCTGACGGCGCCAGTGTCTTATCCAGGGTATAACCTCTCTTCTGGCCTCCGGACCAAGAGCTGCTACAAATATATCAATAGACGGCCCCTTCCTGTCCTTGCCAAGGAGCAGCAATAACCGGTCAACCCCGATTGCCATCCCGACTCCGGGAAGATCAGGTCCTCCCAGGGCCTTTAAAAGGCCGTCATATCTGCCTCCTGCAGCCACTGTGCTCTGTGCACCCAGATCAGGAGAGACTATCTCAAAGGCGGTCATCACATAGTAATCAAGTCCCCTGACCAGGCAAGGATTTATGATAAACGGGATGTCCAGGGCTTTAAGGAAGTCC
Organism: Deltaproteobacteria bacterium; assembly: GCA_003194485.1. Lineage (NCBI taxonomy): Bacteria > Pseudomonadati > Myxococcota > Myxococcia > Deltaproteobacteria bacterium. The sequence goes on along the minus strand of PQXD01000009.1, from coordinate 37,984 downwards.
AAGACCCTGCCCAGATGGTCCCTACACTCAGAGCAGAGATACTCCTTGTTCAGTGGCGCCCCGGCCATGATTTTCCTGCAGGCTTCGTGCTTGCAGTCAAAGACCCTCAAAGGATTTATCTTGCTCCTTCTCTGGCAGTCAGGACAGAGATCCTGAAATACATCATCAAGATACCTCTTCAGGTCATTCCTGTATCCCGGCCTGCACACCGGACAGCCCAGGGAATTGATTTCCAGGCGCAGATCCTTGAGTCCAAGCTGCTCCAGGATGTCCCACGCCATCCAGATGACCTCAGTATCTGAAAAAGGGGCCTTTGTTCCTATCAACTCCGCATTTATCTGATGAAACTGACGGAGCCTGCCTTTTTGGGGACGTTCGTGCCTAAACATAGCCCCTATTGTAAAAAGCTTCAACACCGGAGACCGGGCAAAAAGCTTATGCTCATTTACTGCCCTTATGAGACCCGCTGTTGCCTCAGGCCTGAGGGTCAGAGAATCACCGCTCCTGTCGATGAATGTGTACATCTCCTTTTCCACTATATCAGTATGTTTGCCTATACTCCGGGCAAAAACCTCGGTCTTTTCAAGAAAAGGGATCCTCATCTCTTTCAGGCCGAAGGCCTTGAAGACGCAGCGGGCAAGGGACTCAACCCGATACCAGGGCTCGATCTCATCGGGCAATATGTCCTTGAATCCGCGGACAGCTCTTATAGACACTTCCAACTCCTGTTCCGGATGGTTCGTAGGTTCAAACGATTATCCACATAGCATGGGACACACGTTTAATCGACAATGTCAGCCAGTTCAAGATACCCGACCGCAATATTTGCCGTCCGAGCAATAAAAAAGCAAGGCATTCCCCTGGATATTTCATATAAGATACAGGCAGCAAGCACCGGGTAGGCTGCTTGCCATACAATTACTGCCATTGGTCTGAAGATTCTTTCATAGAGCAACCATTTTTTGAGTCAACTCCTCAATTTTTCTAATTTTTTTTTCACAAAACGAAAAATTTGTCCATGACGGTGATTTTCCGTCAATGTTATTTCCGTATCATTTAACGTGCCTGTGGCGGCGATAGCCGGGTGCTTGACGGTTAGTATATATCCCCTCCTATACCAAGGCCCAAAAGGCCGGCAGCGGCCAATGTAGGACGTC
>PQXD01000009.1:0-34717 GCA_003194485.1 Deltaproteobacteria bacterium | reverse complement strand
CTGGCTATGGTGGTATTTTTACCCATAGCTTGAGAAAAGACGATCACAGCTTGCCTCTGAAGGCTCAAAAGAGCCTCCTGTGCTGCGTCACAAAATTCGCCTGCGCTTATATGAAATATCCAGGGCATTCCCCTTCAGGATTGAAATCAGTTTCAGGAAATGGTATATATAAAATTTAGCCTGTGTCAGGACAGGAGTCATTCAGGAGGATATGTATTTTGTATTACATTTCGAATCTTAAACAGACTTCCCGAACACTTTCACTCCCGAATAAGCCGCCTTTCCATTTTCGTTTTTTTTCTGCACGTCAACTTGACCAGATCCCTCAAATTGCAGAATTGCCCGATGAGATACGTTTTGCCATGCGGGTGGTAACCAGGGTGCTTCCGTTCCGTGTCAATCAGTATGTAATCAGACATCTCATAAACTGGAAGAATGTACCGGATGATCCCATTTTTCGACTCACATTCCCGCAGCAGGACATGTTGTCCCCTGAACACTTTGACCGCATGGCAGACCTCGTCCGCAGCGGCGCTGACGACAGAAAGATAAGGATCCTGGCCAATGAAATACGTGCAGAACTCAATCCACATCCCGCCGGTCAGCAGACCCTGAATGTCCCTTCCCTGGATGGCCGGCCTCTCAAGGGGATGCAACACAAGTACCGTGAAACGGTACTGTTCTTCCCGCGCCAGGGCCAGACCTGCCATACCTATTGCACCTTCTGTTTTCGCTGGCCACAGTTTGTCGGGACTAAGGATCTGCGCTTCTCTGCCAGCGAGACCTGCGACCTGCACCGTTATCTGGCCAAACACAGGGATGTTACCGACCTTCTGTTCACAGGCGGTGACCCCATGGTCATGAGGACCGGCCTCCTCAAGGCATATATGGAGCCATTACTGCATCCCCAATTCGACCACATACATACCATCCGCATAGGGACCAAGTCCCTGAGCTACTGGCCGTATCGCTATGTAAGTGACAGCGATGCAGATGATCTCTTGAGACTGATGGAGCACATGGTAAATGCCGGAAAACACGTGGCTATCATGGCCCATTACAACCACTGGCAGGAAATGGAAACGCCCATAGCCCGAAAGGCCATCCGGCGGGTCCGTAGCACCGGAGCAATCATACGCAGTCAGAGTCCCATAGTGGCACACATAAACGATGACCCTGAAGTCTGGGCACGCATGTGGCGCACGCAGGTACACCTCGGAATCGTCCCTTACTATATGTTCATAGCACGCAACACCGGTGCCTGTCATTACTTCGAAGTGCCCATAGCCAGGGCCTGTGAGATATATCACAACGCCCTTCAAAAGGTATCAGGACTGGGACGCACGGTACGCGGACCCTCCATGAGCGCCGGTCCCGGCAAGATAGAGATCCAGGGCATTGCAAAAATCAACAATGAAAAGGTCTTTGTGCTGCGCTTTATCCAGGGACGCAATCCTGACTGGGTACAGCGTCCATTTTTTGCGCGCTTTGATCCTGAAGCCACGTGGCTGAGTCACCTCCGCCCGGCATTCGGTGCCGAGAAATTCTTCTACGAAAGATAATCGAAAAAATTAAAGTCTGTTTTCGTGACCAACTGCCTTACAACAGCGGCCTTGATTCTCTGATGTCAAGACACTTTGCTCTTGACACAAATCTCATATAGGTTATTTTAGGCCGGCCCGTATTAATAGGGGAGAAGATTTCCGCTTATCCGGCCGGTAAACAGAAACAGGATGATGAATCTTCACTTCCGATGGACTCTATATCACGCACAAATATCAATAGGGGTCTTTGTCAAAGACCTTTCTCTGAATCAGGTGAATGCTTTCATCATATAGTAGGGGGCGTTAAGCAAATATCCAGAAAGGACCATTTATGACAAATAAAATTATATCAAGGTATTTGCGGCAAGATCGAAAAACCGTAGCGTTTGGCATCTGGTTCCTGTTTTTAAGCCTTTGTCTGGCTGGCAATGCATCCTGGGCCTTCACTGACCATCCAGGCCAGCCTGCGGAGGATACGTCGGAGACGCTCGACATATACGGCCACATCCTGAATCCGCACGGCTCCGGAGTGGCAGATGCCGATGTTGAGATCCTGGTAAACGGGATCGTTCAGGAACCGCTGGTTAAGGATCATCATGGACACGGTAAGGCCAGGATAATAACAAAGTCTGATGGCAGCTTTCAGGCAACCATCGGCCTTGCCAAGGGGACGCTCCCTGGTGCGGAAATAAAGATCAGGGCCTTTAAGCCCAGCTATGAGGAAACCGAGTTTACAGTGCCCTCTGATCAGATAGCGATGAGCGGATCCAGGCACACGGCGAAAGTGGATATCCAAATCAAAAGAAGCCAGGGCCCTGCCTTTTGGATCGCCACCGTAGTATTCGTCCTGGCCTATGTACTGATCTCCTTTGAATTGTTGCACCGTACCCTGGCAGCCATGCTGGGCGCGGCCATAATGCTGGTTATCAGCTACACCATTGGCACAATAAACCCCGAATACCATATCTTTTCATATGAAAGTGCCATTCATGCCATAGACATGAATGTCGTCTTCCTGCTCATGGGGATGATGATCATAGTGGGCATCCTGAAACACACGGGTGTATTTCAGTGGACGGCATACAAGTGTTTTCAGGTATCCAAGGGCAATGTCATTGTCCTGGCAATCATCCTGATGAGTTTCACGGCCGTGTCCTCAGCCTTTCTGGACAATGTTACCACTATGTTGCTGCTCACCCCGGTAACCATAGAAATAGCCCTATCCCTTGGTATTTCACCCATTGCACTACTGATCCCTGAAATTCTTGCCTCAAACATCGGTGGTACGGCTACCCTCATTGGCGATCCGCCGAATATCATGATCGGCTCTTATGCCGGCCTGACATTTCTGGAATTTGTGATAAATCTCACTCCTGCGTGTTTGGTCTGCATGGCAGTCCTCTTCGGGTATACGAAGATTGCCCACAAGAAGGATTATGCCAAGGCACATATTGAAGATATCCAGGCCTTCATTGCCAAGCTCAGGGAAGAATACAAGATTACGGATTCGAATCTCTTGACTGTCGGCCTGATAATAATGGCGATAGTTATAGCGATGTTCCTTACCCACGGGATCTGGCACATGGAGGTGAGCATTGCCGCCTTGTTCGGCGCGGCCCTCCTTTTCACTTACGGTATTCTGACAAAAAAAGTGAATCTTTTGGAACTCATAGAAAAGGATATCGAATGGACTACATTGCTCTTTTTTATGTTCCTGTTCATCCTTGTAGGGGCAGTGGAGGAGGCCGGCCTTCTGGATCTCATTGCGGACTGGGTACTGCATCTCTCCCATGGAAGCCTGGTTGCCTCCATATGTCTGATACTCTGGGTATCGGCCATTATGAGCGCCTTTGTGGATAACATACCCTTTACGGCCACCATGTTGCCTATCGTGGCCTATCTGAGTAAAGTTATCCCTGGAGCTGAGTCCAATGTCTTATGGTGGGCCCTGGCCTTTGGGGCATGTTTCGGTGGTAACGGCACCATGATCGGGGCAAGCGCCAATGTGGTCACCCTGGGTATTGCCGAATCCGCCGGTTATCCCATAAGGTTTTTCGGATACATGAAAGTCGGGTTTTTGTACATGCTTATCAGCGTGGCCATAGCCAATGTTTGGCTGCTGCTTTTCTATTAAATCAATGAGGAGGTACCAGGGATGGGCGGAGATTTCAGGCCATTGACTAAATTTTTACTCCCTGTGGATATGAATGAGTCTTTTCGGAGGCCTGCTGCCCTGGCAGGGAATATGGCTGGTGCCCTTGGAGACAGGGTGGAGCGGGTAACATTCCTGCACGTCATGGGGGGGCGTTACCTGGGTGAACATATGAAGAATATAGATGTCCGCGCGGACTTCGTGCTGGAGACTGATCTCTTCAAAAGGCTTCGGCAGCAGTATATTGAAAAAGAAATCCGTCCCTTGCTGGAAGAGGCGCAGGAAACTCTGACTTCATGCAGTTGCAAAGCTCCCTCGGACCTGGAGGTCCGGGACGGAAAACCCGTAAAGGAAATAATACGATTTTCCACAGAAGGAAGTTATTCCACCATTATTATAGAGCGGCGCGGGCTTTCCAGTCTCCATCGCGCCCTATTTGGCAGTGTCAGCGCCGGGCTCTTGCACAGCAATGTTGCAGCGACCATCTACCTCGTGGGCTCTGAGGCCGCTGCAGCAAAACATGCTCCCGTGCGCAGGTGCCTGCTGGCCCTGGACGGCTCTGTTCCTTCCGAGGCGGCAGCCAGGGAAGCGGCCGTTCTTTTGGGAGGATGCAGGGAAGGCCTGGAGACAGTCATTCTGCTCCACGTAATAGGTGCAGCCCGGTATGCTGAACAGGTTGCCGGGCAATGTCCAGTGGATAAGGATGTGCAGTCGGTCTTTGAGTTACCCAAAAGGAGCCTGCTCGAGCATGGAGTCCCTGAATCCGTCATTCAGGAGAATGTCAGGTGCGGAGAAAATCCCGCCGACCTTATCGTCGAGGAGGTGGAAAAGGCGGGATGCGACTTGGTCTTCATGGGCAGACAGGGAAGATCCGCACTGAAAGAGTTGTTCATGGGAAGCGTCAGCCAGGGAGTAATAAATAAAGCCTCAAAGCCAACCATTGCATTAACGAAATAAAAAAGGCGTCAGGTAAGGTCAAGACCTGACGCCTCTTTATCGTTGTTTGTCCTCCAAAGATATCCCGCACAAACAATCATAACAATCATCCTGAAACCAGATATCCCTGAAACAAATTTCAGGGCAGGTCAGGCTGACATTACGGAATTATATCAGCATGGCGTACAGAATCATACAAGCAACAAACATGCAGATTATAAAATAGGTTAAACTTCTCCGGGCACCTCCAAGCCCAAAAAGGTATACTATGCCTCCGAAAAGTGCAGCCGGCAGGGAACAGGAACAGGCAAGCCAGACCCCGAGCTGCGTAATTGCATCGCCTTTACTAAGGTCGTGCATCCAGAAAAGAGGCCCGGGATATTGTCCTGCCGCAGTCACTGCCGCCCAGATCTCTTCTGCGCTCTTGCCCTCCCAGACAAGAGAAAAAATCTTAAATGGATCTGCTACATTATTAGCCGGCGCCAGCAGGCTTACAACCGGCCCTATTAAGGCTATAAGTGCCCCTATAATACACACCCAATAGAGTGTATCTCCAACTACAATACCGGCAAACGGTACTCTCATTTTCTGTTCTTCCATAATTACCTCCCTCTTTTACCCGATCATCCGATCCTTATTATTCTTTACTCTTAGCGATGAGGTAAAAAACTAATGCAATGCAGACCCCCATGAACCCCAGTCTGCTCCATAAGGGCAGTTCAACCACCCCTAAGAGAGCCAAACCTTTGGTAAACAGCCCAAAAGAGGTGAAAAGCAAGACCCCGATCAATATGAACCTTACAATAGCTGCCTTCATCCCGATCAATACCTGTGCCCCCAATACTCCCCCTACAATCTGTCCAACGAGCAGAGGGGCTATAACTATCGGGATCATGGCACCGGCTTTAAAGTAAGGCCACACTGACACACAACTGCCCATGCCAAGTCCGGTCATACTGACGGCGGCCGCCACCTTAAGCGGGCACCCCATGATGACATTCAGGGCCGGGACAACAGCCCATCCACCACCCATGCCAAAAAAGCCGCCTATCAAACCCACAAAGAATACTGCTACCGCGAACAAGAGGCCTCTATGCAGCTTATAATCTATCGCCTTTCCTGCAGATGGTTCATAATAAGGCAAACGTAATTGAAAGAAACGGGTAAAGGCGTCTTCCTCCTTCACTTCCGGGTATTCTAATTTCTGTCCCCCCAAGAGGAAATAGAGGAAGAGTGCAAAAATAATAAGCGCCAAGGCAATTCTGACAATCGCTTCACCTGTAATCCCAAATGCCGCGGCAACAAATATGGCGCTCTTGGCACCAACAAAGGCGCCTATTCCTATGGGTATCATAAGAAAAAGACCGAGTCTGATATTACACAGCCCGGTCCTCGCGAGTGGCCCTGTAGCTACCAAGGCGTTAAACATGGCTACGACAAGGCCGGACGCCCTGATGATCACGCTGTTCATCGGAGTGAACGCCATGGCAACAGGAGACCAGATGACCCCGCCACCAATTCCACCCAGTGTGCCGATAAAGCCGATGCCCAAGCTGGCGAGGAAAAGACCGGAAATCCATGCGGATACATAAAATGTACTCACTGCCGCCTCGGGAGGGGCCTCTATTGACATGGATATCAAGAGCCATCCGACATAAACAACGATGGAGGCTGCGCATAGTGCAAACAGTTCCAGCCAGGGATAAGGTTTGTACCAGTTTTTAAGAGCTACTTTCCATCTGGGAAGAGCTTCTGTTCTTTCCATAATTTATACCCCCTCCTTGAAATTTTTCTCTAATTATAACTTTGCATTACAATACCGGCGTAATGTTGTCATTCTTTTATGGCCTTCTTACCACCAGAATCGGACAACCTGCATAACCTATAACCCTCTCTGCCACGCTTCCCATAAGAAGCCTTTCTATGCCGGTCCTGCCATGGCTTCCAACAACTATGAAACCTGCGTCCTTCTCCTCTGCGGTATTAACTATAACCTCATAAGGTTCGCCTTTAAGGGTCAAGGCCTCGACCTTTATACCTTCCCTCTCTGCGACATCTTTCACCATGCCAACACTTGCCTCTGCTACTTGAGAATTTTCATCCCTTTTATAGACAGAAAGGGCGATGAGACTACTCCCAATGTTTTTTGCAATGCTTATAGCCTCACGGGTTGCGAACTCGCTGAATATTGAACCGTCTGTCGAGATCAGGATCTTCTCAAACGAGATCCTGGCAGATCTCGGCACAACCAGGACCTTACAGGGGGCATCGCCTATGACCCTGGCAGTCACGCTCCCCATCAAGATCCTCGTGATCCCGGTCCTGCCACGTCTGCCCATAATTATCATCTCCGCATTGTTTTTTGCCGCCTCATCAATAATGTATTCGTAAGTCTTTGGGCCCCGGCGTTCAATTATCTCACAGGCGGCCCCTTCCTTCTCAGCCCTTTCTTTTAATGACTCAAGATATACTCTTGTAACCCTTTCTAACTCTTGAGCAGCTACGAGCGGATAGTTTGCGGCAAACTCACGAATATCAGGTTCTTCTGCAACAGACATTATGTAGAGTTTGCTGCCGCAGGTCTTTGCCAGATTAATAGCCTCCCTTATTGCACCCTCACTGAATTCAGAACGATCTGATGCCAAAAGCAGCTTTTCCATCCTTGCTACCGGACATACCTGATCTGCACTCATGTCACACCTCCTTCTTCATTTTAACCAGCAAGGAATGAAATCAAGCTGGTTTTACAAAATATCCTTTGTGAGTCCATCCCAAATTATGCAGCTCATCAAGGGCCGGACGCTGCGAGAGACACCAAACCGGCTCCGGCCATTCCTTAATTCGCCTTTCTCAAACCAAATCCAAAGATTTCGGCCAGGTAATCCAGAGCTATAAAAAACCTTAGGATTCTCAAATAATTATACGCATTCAAGCAGCGGGATTATACAATGTGTCCAAAAAACTTGTCAAGGTAAAACTTGCCAGCCCTCCGTCCCGGCAAGGGCCTGTTAAGACCGAGGAGATACTTCGCTCCGGGCGGCCTCATCAGAATCAAACCAGGCCCTCAGCCAGCTCACGGCCTCATCCCTGTTGCCGACCGTCCCCTCTACCTGGGCCCCTTCCAGGGCATCAAGGGCCCTCCCAATCAACGGCCCGGGAGACAGCCCAAAGATCCTTTGAATGTCATGGCCTGTAAGAAGCCTGGGACGCATCTTTATTGGCTTCAGGCAGTCCTGATAAAAAGTGTGTACCGCTTCCCACAGCATGGCCAGTTCCGCATCAAGCTCCGGCGGCTTAAGCGGCCCGCAGCCGGACATGCTGTCAGCCATGGCGAGAAGAAAGACGGCCGGGTAATCAGAACCGGTTTCCGTAATGAGTCGCCTCATGGCCCGCCTGGTGGGTCCTCCCTGCCTGAGATCTCTCAGGAGGTGAAACGGGCGCATGTGAAGCCTTACCATCTTTGCTGCAAATGCGGTTTCCTGCCTGGACCAGCGAAGGCGCTTTCCTATTCCCCGGACCATGTCCGACCCAATATGATCATGGCGGTAAAAGGTAGTGCGTCCCTGCTTTTCCCCCTTGCAGGCCGGCTTGCCGATGTCATGAAATAAAGCCGCCAACTTAAGGACAGGAATTCGGGCACTGTTTTCAATAATCCAGTCCTTTACAGGTTCGCAGGGAGAAAATTTCCTGCAGGGATTGGCAATAAGATCCTCCATGGCCTCTACGGTTGCGAGACTGTGGCCGAGGACATCCAGATGATGATAACCCGGCTGGGGCATACCTTCCATGCTATCGATCTCGGGCAAAATCGCCTGCAGCAATCCGACCTGGATCATCTCATGCAGAGTCCTGCCTGTTCTCTCTGACTCCATGATCAGGCCGAGTTCGTGGCTGATACGCTCCGGGGCAACCGAGCCTATGGCACTTGATAGTTCCTTTATATAGATCCATGTGCGCTGCTCTATCTCAAAATCCAGTTGGGATCTGAAGCGATAGGCCCTAAGAAGCCTCAGGGGATCGGATTCAAGGTTCTTCCGGGAGATTGCCCTTATTATTCGATTATCAAGGTCTGCAAGACCACCTGTAGGGTCCAGGATTTGGCGATTATTTCTTAGAGACCGGACGATTGGATGATTGGATGAAAGTAAAACTTCATCAAGCAAAGAAAGGGCTGAAGACAGCAACACTGCCATGGCATTTATGGTGAAGTCCCGCTGGCACAGATCCTCCTCGATGTCATTGGCCGTGTCTCTGTACTGGCTGAAATCCAGTATAATATCCGGGCATACGACCCTTGCCACCCCCTCCTTCTCATCCAGCATGACGAAGTGTCCTGTCGTCCTCCGGGCAAAGCGCCGGGCAAGGGCGGCGGCGCCATCCGGCACCACCAGATCAAGATCGAGAATCTTCCTGCCCAGGAGCCAGTCCCTTACAGGCCCACCGGCCACGTAAGCTTCACCGGAAGAGGACAGGGCCTCAAGCTCTTTCAAAACAGTATGCAAATCTGCCATGGACCAAAGTTTCGCTTATACCTGAACGGTCATTACCTGGGATGTAAATATTCTTATAAACCCGTGGTCCACTGGTAACCGATCACAGGGTGCCTCTTCTTCCAACATGCTCTCGCCCTTTGTTTTCTTAAGGCCTTTGTAAGCATGGGACCCTCCCCGTTCTCCTTCGCTGCGCTCCGGAGCCGGGGTTTCCCATGCTGCAAAGGCCAAGAAAACTACAGGGCTAACGCAAATCGTTTCCAGAAGAAGCATCCTGTGATCGGTTATATCCATTGTGCTTTGAAGTTGCCATCAGTGCCTTGCCGCAGAAGCGGTTTGCCTTTTGCAGGGTTTCGATCGCGGGCCGGATTGCACTGCCTCTCCGGTCTGCGATGAGTGAGCTTTGAAACCCGAAAAAAGGCGAACCGCTTCAAGGCAGAATATAACGGGTTCATAAGAATATTTACCTTGTGATTTCCTATCATGTTTATCACCAAATTCTCCTGACCAGATCATGAAGCTCGGTCCGAAATTGGCGCATTTCGGCCTGGCCTTTTATGTCGGCCTTTGGAAAAGTGCGGTTGGCAAGGAGTACGACCAATATTTCATGCTCCAGGTCCATCCAGAAGGATGTGCCTGTAAAGCCCAAGTGACCTATACTTTGAGGAGAAAAACCGCTTCCTGCACTGGAGCCGGCCGGAGATGGGGTATCGAAACCAAGGGCCCACGTACTGTCAGGACCCTGGATACGCCAGAACTCCTGAAGAAGCCTTTTTGGAAAATTGGGGCAATTGCTCCTGCCCTTATAAATATCAAGTAGTCCCAGGAGAAGTTTTGCCACTGATCCCGCTGTTCCGAAAAGGCCTGCATGGCCTGCCACCCCACCGATAACCCAGGCATTCAGGTCGTGGACCTCGCCGCAGACCACCCTTTTTCTGAATGGACATACCTCTGTAGGCGCTACAAGCCCGGTGCAACACATATATCTTACATCCTCTCTTTCCCCCTCTGTAAAAGTGGGCTTAGGCGGGATCTGCCCGGTTGCCGGGTTATTCGTCAAGGGAAAATACAGGCCTTTCACATGTAAAGGTTCAAATACCAACTCTCGTGCGGCATCCGCCAGACCCTTTCCGATGAGGCTCTCTATTACCCAGCCGAGGAGCATGAACCCAAGGTCGCTGTATCTGGCCCGTGTTCCGCAGGGAGATGCCAGGGATTCGGCCAGGAGCAGCTTTTTCATTTCCAGGGACCGGGATTCAGGGGCCAAGTGAATTAGTTCCTTATAAAATGGTCTGTAGGCTGGAAGCCCGGATGCGTGTCCTAAAAGGTGCCGGATGGATATCTGGATTTTGTCTGGCGGAACTTCGGAAAGGAATAACTCCAGCGTGTCATCAAGGTGTAATTTACCCCTTTCTGCCAAGGCCATGACAGAAAGCGCGGTGGCAAGGGGTTTGGTAAGGGATGCGAGGTCGTAAGCCGTGTCGGGACTTACCCTTGCAGACCAGGGAACATGGGTGACCCCGCCCCGGGCGGTCTCAAATACAACTTCTCCACCGGCTGCTACCGTCAGTACGGCCCCTGGGAAAAGACCGCTTCCGAGGGCCCTCTCAAATAGCCTGTCTATCCCGCAGAACTTAGAATTCCGTCTTCTTTGTCCCAAAGGAAGTAAATAATTGCCAAACGGGGATATCAAAAAGGAACGTCATCCTCTATCGGCGGCTGCGGCGGTTCAAGGTCTGTTTCTGTCCCCGATGCCCTCTCTCCTCTGGTATCCAGCATCATCATGTCCCTGGCAACTACTTCTGTAGTCCACCGCTTATTTCCGTCCTGATCTTCCCAGGACCTGGTCCTTATCTGACCTTCCACAAAGACATTGCTTCCTTTTTTCAGATACTCGCCGCATATTTCCGCAAGCCTTCTCCAGGCCACAATCCTGTGCCAGTCCGTCTCTTCCTCCCACTGATCCCCGCGCTTTATCGGACGGTTTGTGGCCATGCGGAAATTAGCTACTGCCGTTCCGTCAGAGGTATAACGTATTTCCGGATCTGCGCCCAAGCGCCCGATGAGCAAAACCTTATTGAGGCTCCTTGCCATGTCCTTAACCTCCCTTTCAGCCATAAGCATTGACCCATACTACACCTAATGAACAATATGACTATTGAGTTAGCTCCGCTTCGATATATAGTCTTTGATTATTGGGTAATCATCCCTTGTCCCTCCAATGCTCTCATCCCTTGTTTTCTGAGGCTTTTGCAGCATGGGACCCTCCCTGTTCTCCTCCGCTGCGCTTCGGAGCCAGGGTTTCCCATACTGCAAAAGCCAGGAAAACTGCGGGACTTCCGCAAGTCGCTCCAAGGGATGATTACCCAATAATCCCGTTATAATTAGCATATGATGCGGAGCTAACTCAATAGTCATAATGAACAATTACCTGAAATCCTTGTTTTGTTGTAAGGGCAACTATATAACATGGTTTTTTGTAAATATTCGGTGAACCCGTGGTCCACTGTGGAAGTTGCCATCCGTGCCCTGCCGCAGGAGCGGTTTGCCTTTTGCAGGGTTTCAACCGCGGGCCGGATTGCACTGCCTCTCCGGTCTGCGATGAGTGAGCTTTGAAACCCGGAAAAAGGTAACCGCTCCAAGGCAGGATATAACGGGTTCACCGGATATTTACGTCTTTTTAAACAATAAATCTGAACCGCCCCTTACCCAGAAGATCATGAAGGTGCACCACTCCAACCAGTTGACCATCTGTTTCGATAACAGGCAGCACTGTAATAAGGTGTCTTTCCATAAGGGCAAGGGCGTCTGCCGCAAGGGCTTCCGGAGAGATGCTTTTAGGATTTCTTGTCATCACCTGCTCCACAACCTTTTCCGACAGGTCCCCCATACGAATCAGTGCCCTTCTCAGATCACCATCCGTTACGATCCCGACTACTGATTCCTCCCCATCAAGCACCAATACCGAACCCAGACGTTTGATGTCCATTTCCCTGAGGATTTCGGCCATACCGGTCCCCAGGCGAGCCAGCGGGACTTCAGGCCCGGTGATCATAACCTCTCGCACCTGGACCCTGAGCCTGTCACCAAGGGTTCCGGCGGGATGATTTTTCCTGAAATCCTCTTCACTGAATCGCCGCATCTTCAGGAGGACTACTGCCAGTGCATCGCCGGCGGCCAGGGTTGCTGTAGTGCTGGCAGTAGGAGCCAGGCCGAGGGCGCAGGCCTCCCTGTCAACCCCAGTGTCTATCATTGCCTCGCTGATCCTGGCAAGGGTTGACTCCCTGTTGCCTGTCATGGCGATTACGGTGATTCCCCTGTTTCTGAAAGCGGGTATCAGATCCCTGAGTTCCTGGGTCTCGCCGCTATTTGAGATGGCAATTATTATATCATCTCTGGTAACCATACCCAGATCACCATGCACGGCCTCAACCGGATGGAGAAACATGGCAGGAGTACCTGTGCTGGCCAGGGTAGCGGTTATTTTTCTGCCGATAAGACCTGATTTTCCTATTCCGGTTACTACTACACGGCCTTTGGTTTCAAGCAGCAATCTTATGGCCCTTACAAAGCCTTCATCCAGATGATCGCCTACCTGCCTGATCCCGGCTATCTCAATTTCAATAACTTCCCTGGCGGCAGAAATGATAGAATCAAAATCCTCATCAATCAGCAACGCATTCTCATTGTTCTTTATTAGCTTTTTCAAGCCCGTACTTCCTTATTATAAAATAAAATAAAATTTATTGTACTCTGGAAAGAGCAATACCTTCAAGCCCTGTGTATTGTATAAAATGTAAATATTCTTATGAACCCGTGGCCCACTGGTAACCGGTCACAGGGCGCTCCTTCTTCCAACATGCTCTCGCCCCTTGTTTTCTTAAGGCCTTTGTAAGCATGGGACCCTCCCCGTTCTCCTCCGCTGCGCTCCGGAGCCTGGGTTTCCCTTGCAGCAAAGGCCAAGAAAACTACAGGGCTGACGCAAATCGTTTCCAGAAGAAATACCCTGTGACCGGTTGCATAAAAGTAAATATTCGGTGAACCCATTATATCCTGCCTTGAAGCGGTTTGCCTTTTTCCGAGTTTCAAAGCTCACTCATCGCAGACCGGAGAGGCAGTGCAATCCGGCCCGCGATCGAAACCCTGCAAAAGGTAAACCGCTCCTGCGGCAGGGCACGGATGGCAACTTCCACAGTGGACCACGGGTTCACCGAATATTTACTCACTGGCATGGGGTGTTTCTGCAGAATCAAGGCATTATGTATTTCTGCTCGTGCTTCGGCACCCACCACCGTATGAAGTTGTAAGTTATGCCGGCAGGAGCAGGCTCAATACCTTTGAAACGCTTGTGGATCACGGGAAGGGCCATTGGAACGTAAAGAAAAGTATAGGGCTGGTCCTCAGCCAGTATCTCCTGGATACGCCAGTATATTTTCTTACGTTCATTGCGGTCAAAGGTCCTCCGACCCTCCACAAGGAGACGGTCCATCTCGGGGTTCTGGTAACTGATAAAGTTCAGCTCCTTCCCGCCTGTCTTGGAAGAGTGCCAGATGTCATAAATGTCAGGGTCCTGTCCCAATGTCCAGCCCAGTATTACCGCCTCGAACCGCCTCTTGTCTATGAAGTCGTTGATAAATGCAGTCCACTCAAGGGTCCTGATCTTCATGTCTATCCCGATCTGCCTGAGCCTGTACTGAATTATCTGTGCTGTTCGATCCCTCAGGGGATTACCCTGATTGGTTATTACCGTGAATGAGAAGGGCCTCCCCTTTCTGTCCAGCCAGCCGTCTCCGTCCCTGTCCACCCAGCCGGCCCCGGAAAGCAAGGCCAGCGCCCTTTTCGGATTATATGGATAACGCCTGACATCCGGGTTGTAAAACCATGCATCAGGTTTGTACGGGCCGGTTGCCTTTACTCCATAGCCCAAAAGCACGCCACGGATTATTTCATCCTTGTCTATGGCATAGGCAATGGCCTGTCTTACTCTTTTGTCTGTAAAGAGAGGAAATTTTAAATTATAACCCAGATATGTATATGAAAAGGAGAGATAGCGATATTTATTGATATTTTTTTTAAAAAACAGGGTGTTTGTCTGCCTCTCATACTGGATTGGGGATAGTCCCATCCAGTCAAGGCCTCCTGATTTCAGCTCGAGGAACATGGTGGCCGGATCAGGTATTATTCTCATTATATAGCGGTCGAGATAAGGCCGTCCTTCAAAATAGGTGGGATTTGCCTTCAGCTCTATACGCTCCTGGGTCTTCCATTCTGAGAGGCTGTACGGACCCAGGCCGACAGGGTTTCGCCCAAGGGCGCTCTTTGTGATGTCCTTTCCATCCAGCAGGTGCTTTGGCAGCACGACCAAATTCCCCCAGGAGCTCAGGGCAGGGGCAAATGGCTCCCTGTAGGTCACCTTAAAGGTATAAGGATCAGGGGCCTCGGCCTTTTCGACCTCCAGGAAATCACCTGCATATGCAGTTGGGGTGCCAGGGGCCGTAATGGTCTCAAAGCCGAAGAGCACGTCCTCCGAGGTAAAAGGCTCTCCGTCTTCCCACTTAACCCCCTTCCTGAGCTTAAAGGTGATGGTAAGACCGTCAGGAGAAATTTCCCATGATTCAGCCAGGTCCCCAACCAGTCTGAGGTCCTTGTCGTATTTAACCAGGCCGTTGTAAATGAGGCCGGCGATCTGGTGCGATGTG
Source organism: Deltaproteobacteria bacterium (assembly GCA_003194485.1). Lineage (NCBI taxonomy): Bacteria > Pseudomonadati > Myxococcota > Myxococcia > Deltaproteobacteria bacterium. Next base: position 19,896 of record PQXD01000009.1, on the reverse strand, counting down.
GCGTCAGAGGCCAGCATGGGAATCAGTGTAGTGGCGTCCCCGATGGATCCCAAGACAATGGCATCGCCGTAGTCCGGCCCGGCCGCGTGAGAAAGGTGGAAGGCTGAAGGTGGAAGGCTGAAGAAAAAAAATGAAAGAGGGAGAAAAATTGAAATTTTAGTGAAATACAATAATAAATTTTTCATTAACTCAAAATTCAAAATTCAGCATTCAACATCTCTTTTCCTTCCTCTCTCTGAGGCCCTCAACACAGCTATAAGGCACCCTCAGTCCTCCCATGCCTCTGCCCACCATTATTTTTGGTTTGGCCTTGCCATGATAGTCGCTACCGCCGGTGGGGACCAGGTCATACTTCTTGCAGAGCGACAGAGTCAAATTAATCAGCTCCTTGCTGTGCATGCTATAGTAACATTCGATGCCGTCGAGCCCTTGCTCTGTCCACATTGCCACAAGCTCATCCAGGTGTGCGGGAGTTCCGAATTCAAGTGACACGGGATGGGCCAGGACCGCCAGACCTCCGGCCTTATGTATGGTGGTTATTGCCCTCTCCGAACTCAGGATGGACTTTGGAGCGTAGGCAGGTGCGCCCTTTTTCAGATAACGGGCAAAGGCCTCATCAGTGGATCTTACATAACCTCGATTCACCATGGCCCTTGCAATGTGCGGGCGCCCGATCTGCCCCCCCTTGCCCATTTCCTCCAGCTCACCCCGGGATATCGGGCAACCCAGATCCCTGAGACGTTCAAGAATCAAGGGATTTCGCGCGGCCCTTGCAGACTGGACCTCTTTCAACACCTCGTTTAATTCAGGTGAAGCAGGATCAAAGAGATAGCCCAGGACATGCAGGGTACCATGTGATATCCGGACGCTCAGTTCCACGCCGGTGAGCATCTCCATTCCAAGCTTCCCGGATGCCTCAAGGGCCTCAGGGATGCCTGCCACAGTGTCATGGTCGGTGACCGCAATTGCTGCAAGACCTGAGTTTACGGCAATCCGTATCACTTCAGCAGGTGAATCAGAACCGTCGGATGCCGTGGTATGTATATGCAAATCGCAGTATTTCATTTGAACCCCTGAACCCGGAATCATAACCGGATATTATAGTCTATGGAGCACACTATACTGAATAGCCATTCGGTCAAATAAGAAAAAATTATCCTCATAGTCAATTCTCCATCTGGTAATGCATGATGGCCTGTAAAATCCTGACGAGCGATCTTCCATACAGCATGTTGAGGCCCCAGCAATAGCATTCACTAGATCTTGTGTGTAATCCCTATTTCGCTGACTTTATACGAGACCGTCAATTCATTGATGGAAGCAATTTCCTTAAAGCCCTGGCATGTAAAGAAACAAATGCCTGTACATTAACCGATATTTTGGGGTTGACAAATGAAGTAAAAAGATATTATACACAGTCACAGTTGAAGAATTTTTTATATTTTGCCGAATGATGATTCATTTTTTGTGCTGGTACTGTTTTGGGTGCCAAAAAGGAATATGTTAACCTATATTTATTCCTTAACTGAAACTGCTGTTAACAACATTCTATTAAGGAGGAAGAATTAAATGGCAGATCTCAAAAAACATGATACTCCTATGATTGATGAGCTGAAAAAGGGGCCATGGCCGAGTTTCGCTGACGACATAAACACGAGGGCGGAGAGCGGCGTCCAGTGCTGCTACGATCTTCTGGGTCAGATGGAACTCTCTTATGTGCACAAGGAGACACACTGGAAACACGGTGGTATTGTAGGTGTCTTTGGATATGGCGGCGGGGTTATCGGGCGCTACTCGGACGCCCCTCATGAGTTCCCCTCCATCGCCCATTTTCACACCTTACGTATCAACCAGCCGGCCAGCAAGTTTTATAATACCAAGTTCCTGCGCAAGCTCTGTGATATGTGGGACCATCGCGGAAGCGGCATATTCAACTTCCACGGCTCGACAGGCGACATGGTCATGATCGGTACCACGACCGATCAGTTGGAGCCCATTTTTTTCGACCTGACCCACCAGTTCGACATGGACCTTGGCGGATCCGGCTCCAACCTCAGGACGCCTTCATGCTGCGTAGGCAAGGCCCGCTGCGAATATTCGTGCCTGGATACACAGGCCATCACCTATGACCTGACCATGACCTATCAGGACGAGCTGCACAGGCCGGCCTTTCCGTACAAGTTCAAATTCAAGACATCCGGCTGCCCCAATGACTGCGTGGCGGCAATTGCACGTGCATGTACTTCCATTATCGGCACCTGGCGGGACAATATCCGTATAGACCAGAAGGCGGTCCAGGCCTATATCGGCGGGGAGATAAAACCCAATGCCGGTGCCTTTTCTGATCGCGACTGGGGCCCGTTCGATATCCAGAAAGAGGTCATTGATCTCTGTCCCAGCAAGTGCATGTATATGGACGGAAACGAGCTCAAGATCGATGATCGCGAGTGTGTCCGCTGCATGCACTGCATTAATGTCATGCCCAGTGCCCTGCGTCCAGGTGTGGATACAGGCGCCACGATCCTGAACGGGGCAAAGGCGCCGATCCTTGAAGGCGCCCAGATGTCCACCCTGATCATCCCGTTCATGAAGATGGAATACCCCTATCAGGAGTTCAAGGACTATGTAGAACTGATGTGGGACTGGTGGATGGAAGAGGGCAAGAACCGGGAGAGACTTGGCGAGCTCATCCAGCGCCAGGGCCTCAGGCATTACATCGTAGATATACTCGGGCGCAAACCCATTCCGCAGCACGTAAAGGAACCCAGGTCCAATCCGTACCATTTCTGGAAAGAGGAAGAGGTACCGGGTGGATGGAAACGCGATCTCGCAGAATTCCGCAAAAAGCACCTTGCTTAATCAAGCTTAACAGGAGGTAAAGAAATGATTGATACTTCAATGTATAAAGACGATCCCGGTTACGATTGTTCGAAGCTGCTGGAGACACCCTATGATCCGGAGTTTGCCGAGAAGAAATACAATCCCGATAAGCCCATGGAGAATCGCATCACGGACATAGGTCCCCCGCACTATGCGCAGTTCTTCCCTGAGGTGATCAAGAAGAACTACGGCAAGTGGCTCACTCACGAGATCATCCAGCCTGGTGTCATCAAGTATACCAGTGAGACCGGCGATGTGATGTGGGTGGTGCGCTGCGGTACCCCGCGGTTGCTCACTACTAACCTGATGCGTGAGATCTCGGATATCGCAGACAAGTTCAGCGAAGGTATCTGCCGCTGGACCACCCGGAACAGCGTCGAGTTCCACGTCACGGACGAGGGGACATTAAAGGACCTGATCGAGTATCTCAACAATTTCAAGCATCCCGGCGGATCATACAAGCTCCCTATCGGAGGCACCGGCGCAGGAATAACCAATATCGTCCACACCCAGGGCTGGATACACTGTCATACCCCGGCCACTGATGCATCCGGTATGGTAAAGGGCGTGATGGACGATATCTTTGAGTACTGGCACAGCCATAAGCTGCCGGCCAAGCTGCGCATTTCCATGGCCTGCTGCCTCAATATGTGCGGCGCGGTCCACTGCTCAGATATTGCCCTGCTGGGCATCCACAGAAAGCCTCCATTTGTTGAGGACGACCGCATTACCGGCGTCTGCGAGATCCCTCTGGCAATAGCTGCATGCCCCACCGCGGCCATCAAGCCAGCCACGGTTGAGCTTCCGGACGGCAAGAAGGTCAAGTCGGTCCGGGTGAATGAGCCAAGGTGCATGTTCTGCGGCAACTGCTACACCATGTGCCCGGCCATGCCGCTGGCCGATGCAGAGGGCGACGGCGTCGCCATCCTGGCCGGCGGGAAGATCTCCAACCGCATTACTCAACCCTCGTTCTCAAAGTTGATTATTCCGTATATCCCAAATGAGCCTCCGCGTTGGCCCGGTGTTTGCGAGGCTGTCAGAAAGATGGTTGAGGCCTACGAGAAAAACGCCAATAAGTATGAACGCCTCGGGGACTGGGCGAAGCGGGTCGGCTGGGAGCGCTTCTATGAGCTGTGTGATATACCATTTTCGGATAAGTCCATTGACGACTACCGTCTGGCGTATGATACATATCATACAACCACTCAGTTTAAGTGGAGCTCTCATACCGATGCACTAATGAAGTAGTTAAATGAGGAAACTATTATGGCAGCAGACATGGAAGAACTAAAAAAGAAAATTTTGGATTTTATGACCAAAAAAGGGAAATTCAAGTCAAAGATGTATTTTAAAGACTTGTGCAAGGCAGATCCCGATGCCAAATCGCGGGAGATAAAAAAAGCGGCCACCGAACTGGTCAAGGAAGAAAAGATCGAGTACTGGTCTTCGGGAAGCACTACTCTCTACGGCCTAAAGGGTGCCGGCAAGAGCGAGGCGGAACAGTTCGGCGGAGAAGAATAGATAGGAAATAAAACAGCAAAATCAGCCTTATTTAATTAAAGAAAGACCGGTTTTGCTGTGCATGGATAGAGGAAAGGCCTCTTATGTGGTGTTATAGGAGGTCTTTTTTTATTTGTATTCATCAAGGTTCGGATACCTTCGATGAGGGACCTGACCGGCCGTCCGAAGAAGAACTCGAGCTCGTCCTCTCCGGGCCCCAGCGTCTCAATAACCTTTTGGCGAAAGGCCTCATCGGTTGAGACCATCTGTTCGATTTCAGGACCGGCCTGTTGCGCTCCTTCTCGTGGACCTGCTTTACTTAAGAGGCCGTAAATTCGTCCGGGAGGAAAGCTCCTCTCATAGGCCGGGATCAGCTCGGCAATGGCAGAGCCTTCCGGGCAGAGATCAAAACGCGATAGAAGGTCCTGCATGAAAAGCCCTTCAATGTCCCTGGTGTCCCAGCATTTGAGGGCCCTGCATTCCAGGGGACGGTCTTCATAGATGGCGCAGCCATGCTGTTTTGCATCGTAGAATATACAGGCACCTGATCCGTCATCCTTGCCTTTTATCTTGATCATCTCATCCGAGAGTTCTATGAGCCTCTCCTCAAGGGGATGATATGCCAGCTCTCCGGCCCTCAGGGTAAAGAGGTGTGTTGGCATCAGGACGCCCTTTTGGAGAAATATCCTGTCCTCAGAGTGCAGGGTGGGACCGCCATTTTCGCAGCATGTGCCGCATCGTATGCAGGACTCGATTTTTTTTTCTGATTCCATGGTAATATATTTCCTGTATTGTACTGTTGTTATGCTGGCTCCGGCTTGTGGGTACGGTTTAGATTCTCATGAACCCCTGAACCATTGAACCTATGAACCTATGAACCTATGAACGGTTAATGAATAATCATACATTATTGCGTGGATGACTCAATAGGCATATTATTAATCAATGTTTAAAGACCTTGAAAATCTATTCGACCTTGCTGACAGGGCAGTGGCGGATATACAGGAACTCTACAGTCAGGAGGTACGGTGCAGAAAGGGGTGTACCGATTGCTGTCATGCGGTATTTGATGTCTCATTAATAGAGGCATTATACATCCGCCGGCATTTTGATTCCCTGAGCAGAAAGCAGAGGCGCGCTGTCCTGAACATTGCAAAAAAGGCCATCAAGTCGTGGAATCAGTTAATCACCGCCAGGGCAGACCTCTCAATTGCCCGCATCAGGTGCCCCCTGTTGACTGACAGTGGAGAGTGCATCTGCTATGACGCCCGGCCCATGAACTGCCGCACCTACGGGATCCCCACAGTGATCGGTGATAAAAGCCGTGTATGCGGCCTCTCCGGCTTTGAGCAGGGAAAAACCTATCCTACCCTTAACCTGGAATCCCTGCAGAAAAGACTCTACGAACTCTCTGTAGCGTTGAAAGGTGAGGATCTCGGCAGGAGGCGGTGGCCTGTGGCTGCCGTTCTCCTTGGTACTGCTGAATAGTGAGTATTCAACCCCCTGGCGGTAGGCAGCTTTTTTCGGGTTTCAAAGCATAATCCGGTGCAAATACCCATTTTGGTGCAATCCGCCCGCGGTTGAAACCCGAAAAAAGCTGCCTACCGCCAGGGGGAATAAGTCATTTAGAAGCCCCGGCCGACATAGCCTCCTCAATTGCTTTTATGCCCTTTTCAAGTATCTCCGCCCTCTCCCTGGATGCCATGCCCTGATAAATCCTTTGGGCAGTCCTGTAGGCATCCAGGGCCTTGTCCAGGTCACCCCTTTTTTGGTAAATATCACCAATTCCCGTGAGATATAGCCCGGCCCTGCCGACGTCCTCAAGCTCTTCCACGAGCTCGAGTGCCCGAAAATAGTATGGAAGGGTCTTGTCCAGTTCCTCGAGCTGCCTGTAGAGATCAATGATTTTCTCTACCAGCAAAACGGTACTGACAGGGTCATGCTTTTTTTCACATATTGTCAGCCCTCTCTGATAGGCAGGTATGGCCCCCTTGAAATTTCCCCGCATTGTACGGAGATCTCCTATCTGCTCACAGATGTTTGCAACCTCCACGTCTCTTCCACCAACGGCCTCATAAATCTCAAGTGCCTCCTCAAATTTCTCAAGGGCGTCCAGGGATCTCCCCTGTACACTCATAATCTTTGCCTCCCGGTACAGGGCCTCTGCTTTTGTGAGTTCTTTATCTTTCCCTTCTGACGTACTCGAAGCCGCCTGTTCATTCATCTCATCCCCTCCCGGCAATCAAGTGACTGATCAGCCCTCGATACGCTCAACGGCCTCTGTCGCCAGCTCGCCTACAGTCGTATACCTGATGGACTGGCCATCAAAAAGAGTCAGCTCCCCGGTATCGTCTGTCATTCCCTGAATGGCCCTTAGCGCCTCCTTGGCCTTCGTGCGGCCAAATGCCCACACTGCATGGCCCCGTATCTTCGGCTCAGGATTCGTCAGCAGGCCAAACAGGGCAAAAAATGCGTTGGACCTCACAACCTGCGGATGTAATTCACCGATACGGCCAAATGCCCAAAGTACCGCGGGACACGAGGGCGGATCGTTCATGAATACGAGTATGTGCCGCATGAAAGAGCCATATATCTTTGGCTGGGCACGTATTATTTCACCAATCGTCTCTATGGATCCCCAGTTCGTGGCTGCTGAGTCGCCGCTGGCCAGAAGGAGCCTCCTGACCAGATCGCCTACAAGGACCGGTCTCTCTGTGGCCAGTGCCCCTGCAACCGCACCCAGTGTGGTAATTGCCTTCCACATCATCTCGTCTGTTGAATACAGAAGGCGTTGAATCTTTCTCAAAACCAGGGGGTCTTCAAGGGTCATTGTCCTGAGTTTTTCAACCTCTCCAGCCTGTACAAGGGCCTTGACCTGCTGCTTGGAGTACCGGCGTGATCTCCTTTCCAAATAGGCCTTATCTTTCTCTTCCTGAGAGATCCAGGGTTCGGAGAGCAACTCGAGCCTCTCTTTGACACCCTCATGGGTGACCTCACGGATGTCTTTTCTCATTCGAATAAAGACGAGTGCGGCCCTTACTACTTTCTCGTCCTTTGTTCTTCCGGTGGGCTGGATAAGGTGAGACTCAATATCATAATTTTCTAAAATAGCGTCCTCATAGTCCTCTCCGGGCGCGAGACTCCACGCCAGGTCCCAATCGTCGTTGCAGGCAAAACCAAGTGCCTCAACCCAGGCTGCACCAAGATTGTGCCCTGTGACATCGTGGACATATACCGCTCCGCACTCGCATGCACCGTAGTCAAAGTCTCCGAGTCTCCTCGGCTCCACTTTTTTTGGGCGATCTATGGGACTGTCACAGAATGGACAGAGAGGCTTGTGAGCAATCGTTCCTGTTGCCATGGGTTTTTAGCTGGCCTCTTTTGTCTGAGATTTTGCCTTGGCTGAGACCATCTCCGCAAACTGAGGAGAGACCGCATATCCGATCTTTTTGGCCTTTTCAAGGTGATCGAGGGACAGGTCGTAATCCCCGTGGTAGTAATAGGCAACTGCAAGGTTGTTGTGGGCGACACCAAATTTAGGGGCCAGGCTGACGGCCTTTTTCCCGGCCTCAATGGCACTGTCCAGCTCATCAAGTTCCACGTTGACAGTAACGAGATTGGCCAGGGCGGTAATCATTTCCGGTTTGATCTCAAGGGCCTTATTGAGATATTCTGCTGCCTCCTTCCATCTCTGCATGTGGATATAGGCTGCAGCTATATTAGACATGGCCTCGGCAGACTCGGGGCGAATCCTGAGCGCCTCTTTGCTCTCGTTTATGCCGTCCTCAAGTCTGCCCATCTGGAAATAGAGTGCACTCAAATTGATTTTTATCTCATAGGACAATGGATCAAGCTTCAGGCCATATTTGAAGGTGGATTCTGCATCCTCCAGTCTCTCGGCATTCTGATAGACTATGCCAAGCCTGAGGGCCGCAATGACGGAATTCGGATTATCCTCCATCTCTTTTTCAAGATCTTTAATCAATTGGTTCCTGCGGATGGAACCATCTCGCTCCGGACGGGCCATAAACGCCTCCTTATATTTGAACGCTTAGAATAATTTATCTGAAATAAATTCTGAAATATAACATACTTTTGCCATCAAAGCATCATCGAAATTTGAAAGCTGAACGTCGAATGAAAAACCAATATCCAAATACCGAACATCCAGCAGCTATTTCCGTTTCTTTTCAGCCGCCCCCCTTCACCATTCGATGTTCATTTTTTCAGATTATAAGTCTGTTTCTTCATCTCTTCCCATTCATCATTCGATGTTGGACGTTCGATGTTCGATGTTCATTTGTCCATTTAATCGTCCCTTAAATAAAAGTTCTGTATAGCCTCATATAGCTGTTTGACATGACTTCCCAGGTTGGCCTGTATTACTGAAAAGTCCTCTGGATCTTCTTTTGCGTACAGATCCAAAAGTGGCTGAAAAAGGCCGGCAAGCTCTTCCCGGTCAAAGGCCTTAAACAGAGAAAGCAGGTCCCTGAGTTTGCCCAGACCGTATCTGCCATCGGCATCCATGATCCCAAGACCCTCGAAGAACCCTTGTATTAAGGCCTCCACTGAAAAACTACCGGCCCATGCATTGATACCTGCTCCGTCCAATTTATCCAGTCGCATTCTAATCGACAGGTTCAAAAAGAAATAGGTCAATGCTGTCACCGGATCGATGTTATCCTCTGATGAAAATAACATGGCCGGCTCATATCTCCTGGCTGTTGTGAGCTTGACATCAATAATTCCATCCTTTCTCCTGACTATGAAGTCCCCTGCCGCGTGGTGCCAGGGATAGATCTGGTTAAAGTCCCGTGTATCATAATACAGGGTGAGTACCTTAGAGATCTGTCTGAAGATTTCAAATCCCTCCTCTTTTGATGCAAAACAGAGCCCTCTTTGCAGATCCCAGATGCAAATCCGTTGTTTCCCCCCTTTTTCATCCATGGAGAGATGCCATTCGTGATAGTCTTCAAACCACTCTGTCAAAGACATGGTCAGGGATTCGTCTCCGTGATCTGAATGAACCCTGGTATCTCCCTGAAAATACGGCACTGGCAGATAGGGAAGGGCAAATGTTGAATTCAGGAATTTTAGCAGATCAAATTCATGCCTCAGCCATGCCTTTTCATTTTCAGAAACAGCGGTACTGACGCACATCTTCATGGACTGCCTGCCGGAAAAGACCTCTGCGCTTGCCAAATGGTAAAGCGCCCCATGCTTTTCAGTGCGAATCAGAATCTCACTGATACCGTCAGGGCCGATATCCGTCTTAAGCTGTTCGCGGAGAACTCTGACCAAGGGCCTCCCATGGTCCCTGAGAATAAAGTCCTTGATTGCCTCGAAATAGTTACCCAAGATCAGAAAAGGATGGCTTTTCCCGGGACTGATCAGGAAAGGCCGCTGGAGATCGTCATAACAAACAGGGATATCCCCTTTGGGAGCAGAGAAAAGATATTTAATGACCATATTTTTTCAGATATCCGGATAAATAAAAAGCCCGCCGGATATGGCGGGCTTTTTGATTCTGCCTGATGAAAAACCCGGTTTATGTTGCTGCCTCTTCCTCCCTGATGGTCACTGCAACCTTATGAAGCACTGTAAGTATCAATGCCCCGATCGCCCAGATGGCTGTCGCAATAGTTATCTCGGGAAAGGTGGCCGAGTACTCTGTGATCCTCTCAAAGGGATTGGGGATGAATCCACCAATGACCAGTGCCACGCCCTTATCGATCCAGCAGGCAATGAAAACCGATGCGCATGCAAAGGCCAGGATCCCGTGGTGCCTTCGGGCAGGCGGGATCAGCAAGAGAAGGACACCAATAAACGCAAATGGAGCGGCTGTCCACATCCATCCCACAAGCTTGCCGTGGCCGTGCAGGCCGACAAACAGGTATTGAAGGCCATGCATATGTCCTGGGATATTGCTGTAAAAGGCCGTGAAAAACTCCATGCCCACCAGGAACAGGTTTACGATCATGGCATAGCAGACGGTCTTGGCTATGGTCTGCAAGGCATCTCTTCCCGGATCGAACTTGCTGACCCTTTCGATAATAAGGAGCACAATTATCAGCAGGGCAGGGCCGGATGCAAAGGCCGATGCAAGAAACCTGGGGGCCATGACGGCCGTCAGCCAGGAATGCCTTCCGGGAAGGCCGGCGTACAGAAAGGCCGTTACTGTGTGGATGCTGACTGCCCAGGGTATGGAGAGATAAATAAAAGGTTTCAGCCATCCGGGATGCGGTACTTTTTTCGCCTCTGCCAGCAGGCAGTTATACCCGACTATGATATTGATCAGGAGATAGCCGCTCAGCACGATCATATCCCAGAAGAGTATGGAGTTGGGCGTGGGGTGCAGCACGACATTGAGCATCCTCTGCGGCTGCCCTATATCCACCACAATGAACAGCAGGCACATAGTTACTGCCGCAATTGCAAGAAACTCACCGAAAACTATGATCTTGGCATATTTCCTGTAATTATGAAGATACAACGGTATGACGATCATAACGGCAGATGCGGCCACTCCGACCAGATATGTGAACTGGCCGATATACACACCCCAGGAGATGTCCCTGCCCATCCCGGTAATCCCCAGTCCGACATTGAGCTGGTAAAGCCAGCACCCGAAGCCGACCCCTATAATGGCCAGCAGAAAAACTATCCACATATAGTATCTCGGTTCACCCTTTAAAGCCTTTTCTATCATGGCAACCTCACACTAGGTAGAAGATGCACGGCCCTGTGCCGAGCTCTAGCTTACGCCTCATGGAACTACGCCTGCGCAGGATCTGCCTCACGTTGGAATCGGGGTCTGTCAGGTCCCCAAAGGTCAAGGCCTGTGGCGCTGCTTCAACGCATGCAGGCAACTTGTCCTTTGCAAGCCTTTCCACACAGAAGTTACATTTTTCCACCACGCCTCTCACCCGGGTGGGAAACTCCATATTGAGTTCCTTCTCGTTGAGACCCTCCCTGGGATCCAGCCAGTTGAAGCTGCGGGAGCCGTATGGACATGCAGCCATGCAGAAGCGGCACCCGATGCAGCGGTGATAGTCCATGGCCACGATCCCGTCGGGTCTCTTGAATGTGGCCTTGGTAGGACACACCCTTACACATGGAGGATGCTCACAGTGGTTGCACAGACACAGAAACGGCAACTCCTTCACGTGATCGTCCATATATTCGTTCTCGTTCTCTGCAAAGGTGTGCTCATAGTCGTCTTCCCAAAGCCACACCACCTTGTTCTTTGAATCCCCGAAGTCAGGTACATTGTGCGTCGAGTGACATGCCTTTATGCACTTCTCCACGACCCCTGGCTCTGCACACTTCTCGACATCAATGGTCATTGCCCACTGTTTCCGCACCTCTTTGGGCTTCTCCGGAGCATGTTCCTCTCCGTGGTGCACCGCGGCATCGAGCGCGCCGGGGCGGAGAAACTCGAACGCACCCTTGCCCCCCAGGCCAAATAAGGTGGAAAGCCCGGCTATCTTTATGAATTGTCTTCTATCCATGTTCATAACTCGTTCCCTTTTGGCTCTTCTTTTGGCTCTATGTGGCAGTCCCAGCAGTAAGGGGAAACTCCTGTATAGTTGTGACACTTATCGCAGAAGTCCTTCTTGTTGGAATGGCATTTCATGCATGTATTCTGAAGGCTGGTGTAGTACTTCTTCCCCTTCTGATTGATATACTCCCTGTTGCCTTCCCTGAGGGCCTGATCGCGCCAATCGTTTATGAGCTTCATGTGCGTGGTCCGCATGAAATGCTTATCCTCCACACATTTCCTCTCGGCCTCGGCCATTTTCTTGATCTCCGGCGTGTCGATCTTCGGCTCAGGCACGGGAGCCGCCTTCCCCGCATTCATCCAGAATGCAGCAGTAAATAAGACGACAAAGATGACAAGCCCTACTATGATCTTCCAAGCATCATACATCCCTTGTTCCTCCTTGCCCAGGATCTCTTCCTTAGCGTAGTACTATTTGTCTCTCCCCTGAACGCTGACTATGGTTCCGGTTCCCAAGTTGCGATCTCAAACCCGCGCAGATTATGTGTCCTCGGACCTTCCCCCTCCATGATCAGGGCATTTGCGACCAGCTCGGTAACGCCGCAGACCCCTACATCCGGGTTCCAATATTGGGCCGCCGGGGGCAAAGCCGCCCTGTCAATGGCACAGATGCAGGCGAGCATGTTTACCCCATACTTCTCCCTGACGTACCTGAGGGCATTCTGCCTTGGAAAGCCGCCCCTCAGCCTGAGCTCCATATTCTCAGAGGCATTCAGACCGGAGCCGCTCCCGCAGCAGTAAGTCTGCTCCCTGATGGTATTCTCGGGCATTTCATAGAAGTGGTTGCACACACTCTTGATGACATAGCGTGGCTCTTCAAACAATCCCATGCCCCTGGAAGGATTGCAGGAGTCATGAAATGTGACCTTCAGGCGATCGTTACGGCTCGGGTCCAGCTTCAGCTTGTTGTGTTTGATAAGATCTGCCGTAAACTCCATGATGTGGACCATCTTATGGGCCTTGGCGTTCTCGAACTTCGTGCCGGTGATGGGAGAAACCGGCTCCTCAAGAAAGTCTATGGGACCGTGCCATGTGGTCATATACTGGTTCAGGACCCGCCACATATGACCGCACTCACCGCCCAGGATCCATTTTACACCAAGGCGTTTGGCCTCGGCATATATCTTGCCGTTCATGCGTTTTGCTACTTCATTGGCGGTAAAGTAACCAAAATCACCGCCCTCGGACGCATAGGTGCTCCATGTGTAATCAAGGCCGAGATGTTCAAAGAGCAGCAGATAACCCGCAAGTGTAAATATACCCGGATCGGCAAACACATCACCTGACGGGGTGACAAAGAGGATCTCCGCACCCTTTCTGTTCCAACTGGGCTCGAAACTGATGCCCACGTTATCTTCAATATCCATCAGCATGGTATCAACACACTCTTTATATGTATGCGGCTGGAGGCCGAGATGATTCCCGGTAAAGAGACATTTTGTAACCGACTCCTGTATCCAGGCGATATTCATGCCGAGCTCGTTCATGATCTCCCTGCCCATAATGGTGATCTCCGCAGTATCTATTCCATAAGGACAGAAGACCGAGCACCGGCGGCATTCACTGCACTGGAACATATAATACCAGAGCTGCCTCAACGCGTCTTTGGTGAGCTTTCTTGCGCCTGCAAGACGCCCCAGTATCTTACCTGTTTTAGTGAACTCGCCCCTGTATATCGACCTCAACAACTCCGCCCGCATAACAGGCATGTTCATTGGATCGCCGCTGCCAAGGAAATAATGACACTTATCCGCACAGGCACCGCACCTTACACAGATATCCATATATATCTTGAACGTACGGTACTTGCCGAGCATGTCCCTCATCTTATTGAGAAACCGCTCCTTCCAGTCATCAGGGAGCTCCCAGTCCTCATCTTCGATTACCCAGTACTTCCCCCAGTCGCTTCGATCGTTCATCCCGGCTTTTTTCAACACCTCTGGTCTGGCTGGATAGCAATAAATACCGGGCTTGATATTAAGAGGACGATCCATCCAGTTGCCACGGGGCGGTTTAAAATCAATATTCAGCGACTCATAGTATTTAGGAATATTTGCCATTTTTTATTCCCTCTCCACTGGTATTCCGGCGTTTTTCATTTTTTCCCTGAATTCATTCTCATAATCTTCATAGGGATGGATCTTGACAGGATATTCCCAGGGATTGACATGCATCTTGGCACGGTTGGTGTTTGCCAGATTTCTCCCCGGGCTGAGGAACACGCCCCCGGCATGCATCAGTTTGCTGAAGGGAAAATACGCAAACAGGGTGCTGACAAGGGCTACGTGAACGAAAAATATTGCACCGATCCCCTCCGGCACCGTAGGATGCAAACTGGCCAGACCGACAGCGAGCTCCTTAACGCTCACGATATCCACCCTGATAAAATACCGCATGAGCACTCCGGATATGCCGATGCCAAGGATCAGAAACAGGGGGAAGTAATCGTTGGCCAGGGATATGTAGCGCATTTTCGGTACTATGAGGCGCCTTACGAGGAGATAGCTCACGGCAGCCAGGAGCAAGACGTCAGTGATATATAGCTCCGGCACGCCTATCTGGAGCATCCCGTCTACAATGCCAAGCCCGTTCACAAAGGCCGGTACGGGCTCAACAAAGAGCCTCAGGTGCCTGATAGCGATGATAAGGAAAGAATAGTGAAACGCCAAGGCACCGAGCCAGATCCATTTTGAACCGCCGCAGACGATATTGCCGCTCGCCATCTCCGCCTTCGTGTGCCTGAACAGCGAGCGGAAGGCAAATATCTCGAGAATCATACGGCCTATGACGCCGAGTGTGCTGCTCGGATTTTCGATCTCGTCATTCTTTATCCAGGGAAGCGTCTTCTGCTGCCCGCACGTAGTAGGTATACGATAAGGAACGGGCGAGCGTCCCCAGTCCACGACTCGATAGATAAACCCCAAAATGAATATGACAAATGCCGCATAGGGGACAAAAATCCCGAAGATAGGCTGCAGACTTGATACCTGCGCCCCGACCAAGGCGACCAGGACAATCGCAAGAACCGCGCCTAAAGATACACCTAACGATAGCTTTACACCCATTACCGTTACCTCACTTTTCCTAGACCGCAGTTGTTACAGCAGTCTTCAGTCCCTTTACCCTGCCTCTGCTCTTGTTGAAGCATATAAGAGAGACACCTCGTCCCTCTCCCTGTTGTAAAAAATGGTCTTTTTTTAAAATCATCCAATTTGATTTCCCAGATCTTCTCCCGGCACTTCATGTATACGTCAAAGGCAAGGAGAACACACTGGTCTATCCTCGACTCAAATTCCAGCAGGTCTTCAAAAAGTCCTTCTTCTCTTTTTATGTCCCTTGCCAGCTCTTCCCTGATGACCTTCTTGAGCAGAAAAACAACAGCAACGGCCCCTGATGGCATAAAATCCTGAACCGCCCTGATTCTGACAATGTTGTCCAGAAGAGAAGACATATTCTGCGGATTATTTCCGTTAAGGAGTTCATCGAATAGAGGCCCCATTGTTTCGGAAATCGTGACGCCTATGGGATTGGCGAACCTATTCCTTTGGTGCCTGAAAAACTCTACGGTTTCAGCAGGATAAGTTTCCTGGACACTATTAATCCAATTGCCCACTATGCAGTCTCTTTTTTTTGTCAGAAGTTCTTCCAGATTCATGTTCGAATTATTCTTTAAGGCTTCAAACTGAGAAGCCATCCAGAACTCCCCTCCAGTTTTCTGAATGACGATTCGCAATGAACATCTCTATAGACAAAATGTGATTCCATGTCAAGACCAACTATGAATGAAACCGGGTTTGAATAAAATATTTTGTTATCTCCCTCAAATCCTGGAGTATTACGGGCGAATTATTTAGAATATAAATTAAATATGCACTCACGGTAGCCATTCTTGACTACTGCATGCACAAACTGTTACGTCTCTATTGAGAGAAAAGTGAGAAAAGTCCATAAGGAACTCCTTTTCAATTGCGCAGAAAGCGCCATCAGGAAAAAATGAAAATATTGCTCATATATCCATATTGTCTTGAAGACCGGCTCCGTGACTATGATGTAAGGGTCATGCCCATAGGCACTTATTATTTAGGCGCTGTGCTAAAAGCAAATCACCATGATGTCGAGATACTGAATTGGTACAATATTAATAAAACGCCTGAGAGAATCAAGGAGATTCTGAAAAAAAAGAGGCCTGATATCATCGGCTTCTCCATCCTGCATGCGAACCGCTGGGGCGGCGTAGAGATTGCCAGGATTGCCAGGCAGCTCAATCCTGATGTCAAGATCGTGTTTGGCGGGATTGGAGCCACCTTTCTGTGGAGACATTTCCTGACCCATTTTCCGGAAATAGACTTCATAGTTATGAGAGAGGGAGAATATACTTTTTTAGATCTGGTAAAATGTATTGAAAGGGCAGATTATGAAGATATTGGAAATATCAAGGGAATCGCTTTCAGGAAAAAAGGCAGGATTCTAAAGACCGAAGATGCCGCATTTATTCAGGATATTGATGAGCTGCCCAATCCGGCAAAATATTTCGAATATCAGCATGTAATCTCGTCCCGGGGTTGCCCGTGGAATTGCACGTTTTGCGGGTCACCCCGGTTTTGGAGACGTAAAGTCAGATTTCACTCTCCGGAATACTTTGTGGAGCAACTGGAACTGCTCTACAAAAAAGGAATAAATTTCTTTTATTTCTCAGATGATACCTTTACGGTCAGAGAAGGCCGGGTGATCGAGATATGTAAAAAAATCCTGGAAAGGGGTCTCAATATCACCTGGGTGGCCATCTCGCGAGTAAACTGTGTGAGTGAAGATGTATTGTACTGGATGAGAAGGGCCGGCTGTATCCAAATCAGCTACGGTGTGGAAAGCGGCTCCGAGAAGATAAGAAATTACCTGAATAAAAACATTAAGACCCAGGACATAAAAAAGGCCTTTAAATTAACCACTAAATACGGGATCCTGGCACGTGCCTATTTCATTTACGGTTCTCCCGGGGAAAGCTGGGCAACCATTCAGAGGACCATAGATCTGATGCATGAAATCAAGCCGATGAGCATTATTTTTTATATACTTGACCTTTTTCCAGGTACGGCGCTTTACTCGGATTTCAGGAAAAAATTCAATGTCTCAGACAGGATCTGGCTGCAGCAAATAGAAGATATCATGTATTTTGAGACCGATCCCCGTCTGTCTAAGGAAATGATACTGGCCTTTGGCGAAAAGCTGAGAAGAGAATACTATGGAAATCTTCACCGATATGTTGATGCCATTGAACTCATAGACGAGAAGGATCTCTACGAAATGCATTCAGGTTTTTGCTCGAGACTGGGGATGACATTCAGCCACGGAGACTATGCAAAGATCGACGCTGTCAGGAAAAAAGAGGAAACCGCTGAAAAGCTTTTCAAAAAGGCATTGGGTTATTATCCTGACCATCGGGCCTATCTGGGATTGGGCATCATTAAGCAGAAAAACAGGGCATTTGATGAATCCGTGAGGATTTTATCAGAAGGCATTAAATATTTCCCGGACAGTGAGGCATTGAATGTGTGCCTGGGAATCAGCTACATGAACTTGGGGGAATATGGCAAGGCGCTATCATATCTTCTGAATTTCCAGGATTCAAGAGAAGCGGTTCAATATATTGCAACCTGTTACAGGGCATTGGGCGATTTTGAAAAAGAGGCCTCCTTTCTTGAGAAACTCCGCTCTCTCCAACAAGGCAGAGGTTAGGCTGCAGAAAATGTTTCCCAGATTAGTAATCGCAGGCCTTAAAGGCGGAGCAGGAAAGACTGTTGTTGCTTTAGGCCTGGTTCGTGCCTGGCAAGGGCAGGGCCTTCGGGTAACTCCTTTTAAAAAAGGCCCTGATTACATTGATGCCGGCTGGCTCTCTCAGGCAGCCAAAAGGCCGTGCTACAACCTGGACCCCTTCCTGATGTCCAGGGAGGTTATAAGGAAATCCTTCGCCTTCAGGGCAAGAGACGCTGATATCAGCGTAATAGAAGGTAATCGCGGTCTCTTTGACGGAGTAGATGACGTGGGCTCAAGCAGCACGGCGGAACTTGCCAAGTGGTTGGATGCCCCTGTTATTCTGGTATTGGACTGCACCAAAATGACAAGGACGGCCGCGGCCCTTGTCCTGGGCTGTCAGCGGTTTGATCCGGGGTTGCGAATTGAGGGGGCAATACTCAACCATGTGGCCGGGTCACGCCATGAAACAATCGTCAGGCAATCTGTAGAAAAGTACTCAGGGATTTCTGTACTTGGCGTCCTCCCAAGGATGGAAGGTGATCCTATCCCCATGCGCCATCTTGGTGTAACTCCGTGGGAAGAGCACCCTCAGGCCGCCGAAGCACTGGACAGACTGGGCCGGACGGTAACAGGGTCAGTGGATATCCATACATTAGCAAATATCGCTGATCAGAATAGTAAATGGGAATCCGGCAGCATGGACGGCGTGGAGCTATTCCCTTATGCCGAAGAAATCACGTCTTTACAAACGCCTCTCGTAGGAGTGATCCGGGATAGGGCCTTCCAGTTCTATTATCCTGAAAATCTTGAGGCCCTGGAAAAGGCCGGGGCAAAACTCACATTCCTGGATTCCCTTCAAGGTAACGGATTGCCGGAACTCGATGCACTGTATATAGGGGGAGGTTTCCCTGAAACACAGGCTGCCAGCCTCTCAGCCAATGAAGCCATGAGGATGGATCTCCGCCAGGCAATACATCAGGGACTTCCTGTCTATGCAGAATGCGGGGGCCTGATGTATCTGGGCAGGCAACTGATTTGGCAAGGGCAGGCCTATTCCATGGTGGGGGCCATCGGTTGGGATTTTGTTGTGGGTGAAAGACCGGTCGGTCATGGCTACAGCGCCCTGGAAGTTATCTCCGGGAATCCCTTTTATGATGTAGGGACAATATTGCGGGGCCATGAATTCCATTATTCCAGACCTGTCCTGGCGGACAAAGGAAATTCAGGGAAACTAAGCTGTCGTGTAATAAGGGGACGTGGCTTTGACGGACAATTTGAAGGAGTAATATTTAAAAATATCTTTGGGACCTATACCCATATTCACGCCCTTGAGCACCCTGAATGGGCCATCCGCATGGTTAAGATCGCCATCGAATATCGCCATTTGAAATCGCATATTGGCCTCTGGAAATAGAGCGGAAATTATTTTGAGCATAATATCAGAAAAACAGGGTTGACAAAAAGAATGCCCATCGTCTATATGAACGACCAGGCAATAAAATAATAAGACATGTGGGCTTATTGACTATCATAACAAAAGGAGGAAGTCATGTTCGAGATTACTATCAATTATGATACGTGCCAGGGCGATGAGGAGTGCGTGGGTAACTGTCCATCTGAAGTATATGACTGGGACGAAGAGAACCAAAGGCCGATAATCGCTAGGCAGGAAGACTGTGTAGGCTGTGAGACCTGCGTGGAGGTCTGCCCAACCGGCTCCATCACCGTTGAGGAGGTCTAGCTGGACGATCTGAGACCGAAGAATCTTATCAGACAAAAAAGGGGTAGCCATCTGGCTACCCCTTTTTTTGATAAGAATATTTACAAATTTCTTGTAAATATCCGGTGAACCCGTAGTCCATTCCGCAAACCGTTCACGGGAAGGGGATATTTCTTTTCACTTCACACTTCAGCCCCTTGTTTTCTTAAGGCTTTTGACATGGGGGAGTCTTGCCCCCTCCGCATTCGCCTTACGCTGCGCTTAAGGCGATGCGGTTTCCCCCATAGAGCGTGTCCCGTAAATCATATCAGCCGAAGATTTCGATTCGGCCAAATTTTGGCCTTATGCCCCTCTGGGCTTTCTGGAAATGCTGATTATTGAGATTCATTGTCATAAGAGCCTTATTCCACCCCCTGTTTTCCTCTATTTTATGCTCATATTGCCGTTTTTCTGTCGCCATATCTGTATAGCTTCAAAATATTGT
>PQXD01000008.1:96214-109317 GCA_003194485.1 Deltaproteobacteria bacterium | reverse complement strand
CCCAGCTATTTCCGCACTGGCAAATGGGTGTAAAACCGACGGCTGGATGATGGGAGCCCGGTGAGCTGAGAGGCTCACGCCGGGTTCTGAGAGGGCCTGGGGGTGAGATTCCCCCGGGCTACTCACCTTGTAATACTGATTACCGCATTTGCTTCTCTGGATTCCGCAGTGGCGGCAATGAAAGAGGGGGCCTGGGATTATCTTACCAAGCCCTTTCGGATAGAAGAAATCAGGGAAATTGTGAAAAAAGCCCTTGAAACGGGACCAAAGCCCCAGTCCCTGACCAGAGATAGTACCGAAAAGATCTACAGGCTCGACAATATGTTGACCAAAAGCCCGGCCATGCTCAATATATTCCAGCTAATACCCAGAATAGCATCCAGTCCTTCCAGTGTACTCATCTCTGGTGAAAGTGGTACCGGGAAAGAGCTTGTTGCCCGAGCCATTCATAACCTTGGGGTCCGCAAAGACAAGCCATTTGTAGTTATCAACTGCGGCGGTATCCCGGAGAACCTCCTTGAAAGCGAGCTTTTTGGCCACAAAAGAGGGGCCTTTACAGGTGCCGATCGTGAAAAACAAGGTCTCTTTGCCATAGCAAACAAAGGCACCATCTTTCTTGACGAAATCGGAGAACTGCCCATGACCCTCCAGGTCAAGCTGTTGAGGGTGGTGCAGCAAAAATCCTTTACATCTCTTGGTGATACCAAAGAAATCAAGGTGGATGTGAGGATAGTGGTTGCCACAAACCGGGATCTGGAAAAGGAAGTAATGGCCAGGCGATTCAGGGAAGACCTGTACTACAGATTGAACGTGATTCGAATTCATATACCACCACTGAGAGAACGTCCTGAGGATATTCCCCTCCTCGTCCAGTATTTCCTGGACAAGTATTCGAAAGAACAAAATAAGACTGTACAGGGTATATCCAACTTCGTTATGGAGGCACTACAGAAATACTCATTTCCGGGAAACGTGAGAGAGCTGGAAAATATCATCGAGAGGAGCACGGCCCTTGCCACTTCAAATCTTCTGCTTCCCGAGAGCCTGTCTCTGGCTGAATTCAAGCGACAAAAAACCGCTGAATCCAGCCCATTTTCTTACGAGCCGCATCTGGGGCCTGAAGGTTTAGACCTTGAGCAGTTCCTCAGTCATATAGAAAAAACTCTTCTAAAAAAGGCACTTGAAAGGACAAATGGGGTAAAGACCGAAGCTGCCGGCCTCCTTGGCCTTAACTTCAGGTCCCTCAGATATCGTCTGTCAAAGCATGGTCTCTAAAAATCCGGATGAACGACTCTTTTACTGTATAGCTGCGGGCAGACTGGCTATCCTGGTCCTCCTGCTCTGCGGTACCTATTTCCTCTCCGGGTATTTTACCGATGCTTCCGACCAGATAAACAGGCTGTCCATAATCCTTGGAGGGGCATTTTTTTTCACCGCCATTTATATCCTGTGGTATAAAAAGAAGGGCCTGGATAAATGGCTCTTATATGTCAGTATAGTAATAGACGTAATACTGGTGAATCTTGCCGTATTTTGGACTGGTGGGCCTGAAAGCCCGCTTGTATTTCTATATCCTGTCGTCATTCTCACAGCATGTATTCTCGGCAGGCAAAAGGAAGGCGCTGTCTCAACCTTCCTCTGCACCGCCAGCTATGCCGCCTTTTTCTGGCTTGGTGAAACATGGGGAGACGAATTAAATGATGCCATATACATATTCTTTATCAACATAGCGGCCTTTATCATCATTGCGTCTCTGGGAATTATTCTTGCGCAGCGTCTCTATCGCACGGAAAAGAGGCTGTCAAATACCAATGTGGACCTGCGGCGCTTGGAGGAAATCCATCGCCACCTTGCAGACAGTATCCACTCAGGCCTGATTACAGTAGATGAAAAAGAAAACATCACCTTCTTTAATAAGGCGGCTATAGAGATCCTCGGACAGAAGATTATTAACGGATACGGGCGGCCCCTAAAGGATCTCTGGCCAACCGGGACAGAGCTATTAAAAAAATTCAGGGATATCGGAGAAGGAGAACGGCAGGAAGTGAGCTATACAGATCCCTGCAGTTCGTCCAAAATCCTCGGGATATCCACTTTTTTATTAAAAGGTCCTCAAGAACAACACCTTGGATACGGAATAATTTTTCAAGACATTACAGAGATAAAGGCGAGGGAAAAGCGCCTTCAGCGCACGGACCGTCTCGCCGCCCTTGGTGAGATGGCCGCAGGAGTTGCCCACGAGATAAGAAATCCCCTGGCATCCCTGTCCGGGGCGGCCCAGATTCTGGAAGAATCAGCACTTTTACAACCTGAAGAAAAAAAGCTGCTTCAAATTATTAATAGGGAGAGCGACCGACTGAATAATATTACAACGTCTTTTCTTCTTTACGCAAAACCAGAAGGGAAAAAGATTCAAAACATATCTGTATTGGAAGAAATAGAGTCTGTCCTGTCCTTGATAACTCAAAGAAAAAAACTCCCAAAGGCCGATATCAAAACAGAAATCCAGGCTGATCTCAAATTTGAAGTAGACCCGTCTCAATTCAGACAGGTCCTTCTGAACCTCTTATTGAATGCCTATCAGGCCCTGCCGCATGCAGACGGAAGAATATCAATCAAGGGAACAACGGAAAGGGGGGATCACTTAGTTCTCAAAATTTCAGACAATGGAAAAGGCATAAGGCCCGAGGATCTCCCAAAGGTATTCAATCCTTTCTTTTCCACCCGGCCGGATGGGACAGGATTGGGGCTGGCAATAGTCCATAGACTCGTAAATGAATGGAATGGTGACATTACGGTAGTTTCTGAGCAAAGCAAGGGCACCACCTTTACCCTGCATCTTCCTAAGAGTGTTAGTGCGGCGTTCGTTGAAAACTAAGTGAATCTGCAGGCCGGCAGGAAGCCGGCCTGCAGGTATATATGGTCTTTTTGTCTATTTCCTCCAAATCCACTCTGACTTGAGTTCTATCTTCCTCTCATCACTGAAGAATGCGACCTCATTTCCATCAAATTCACCAAAGGGCACATACCACAGCGTGGTATTCACATTGAGTTCATCTGCAGTAAGCTCCCTGGTCTTCTTGCCATCTTTCTCCACATCAGCATATGGGAACGGTATCTCAAAGGACTCCTTAACCGTACGCAGAGGCGGCAAACTGGTATCTCGGACCAAGCCACACTTCTCGTAGGGTCCTCTTCCCATCTCTGCCCCTACACCGAAACGTCCGGGGTAAGGCATATAGACGACTCGATTATTATAGACTTGTTTCCCATCCATTGTCTTAGCGGTCACATCCAGGACCAGCCGGTTGGGAGTGGGTCACCCATCTGGTATGGCATGCCCGCACTTATTGAAGATCTCCACATTGACTAAAGCCATTGGGATGACGCCTTCGGCCTTGTTCTTGCGCCAGAAGTATGAAGTTGAATCTATATCAACGTGCAGGGCCATCTTTCTCATGGTCTCACTCCTGTAGGCCTGCATGTCGTGGCCCAGACCGGACTTTCTCATGTGACATTCCTGGCATGTCTCGTGCTTGTCCTCCGGAGTGTAGGCAAAGAGGTAACTTCCGTACAGAGTGGCACACTGAGAAGGCTCATCCAGCTCGAAATTGGGCCCCTCACCATGGCACTGGCCACAGAATATTGATTCACTCAACTGAGGTGATTTAGCCATTTTGGTAAAGTCAGGGTGTTCATGTTCGCCTTCCTGCGCGCCGTAGATCGTATCGGGCTGGGGATAGCCATATTGCCATTTGTGGATGATGGCCCTCGTGTTGTGGCAAACCGTACAGCCGATATTCAGGCTTGCTATCTTTTCCTCAAGCTCCTCGGCCTTATCCTCATCCTCCTCCTTCATCCAGGCCCGAATGGTAGCGACGATCTCCCTTGCCACATCATCCGTTGCCTCTTCAAGCTGGGGCAGATGGCACTTTGCACAGAACATGAGATGTCTGACCTGTATATCCTTGTCCTCCTTGACCCCTGAATAGGGAAATAACTTCAGACCTTTGTCTACGCCGGTGAGTATCGTCGGGGCCGTCCGCGGGGTCCCCAGGATGGAATAGGCATGAAGGGAATTCTCCCACTGTTCATAAATTTCTTCATGACACTCCTGGCAAGAACTCGAATCATAGCGGGCAGCGAGCTCCGCGATGGTCTTGGCCTTGGGGAGCTTCACTGCAGGTTTTGCACCACCACTACAGAGTCCCCAAGAAGGCCAGAGACAGCTTACCAGAAACAAGAACGTTACGATTCTCAAAACTCCCATAAATACCTCCTTTTGTTAATAACGGATATGGACAGATTATCCAGATATTTGATAGATTGACCGATAGCCATTAGGAATTATTTATCAAATACCTGGGCATACATTATTTTAATATTCTCTTTGTCAATACACAGGTCCTGATAGATAAATATAAACTATCATAATTAAAAAAAGACGTCAAAAGAAATGTATCGAGCCTGAGATTGCCACCCCAGGCTCTGGTAAGTGAGCAATATGGCTGAAAAATCAGTAAAAACACCCTCAAAAAAAGGAAATGCCTCTGGATTCTTGGTATTTTTTTTTCAGCAGCGCTGCTGTCAGGCTCGTTTTATCAATGCCTTCCATTAGCTTATAAGAAAACCGGCGCCAATTGTTGCAAAATCCAAAGGATATGCGGTGAGGTTGAGCGAGGTCAGAACGGATTATGGTTTAATAACTTTTGAAGGAATCGGAATCAGTCATAAAGAAATCAGGGGAGAGATCCAAAGAATATCCGTTGAATATTCTCTCTGGCCCTTTGCACTCAAAGAGATCAAGCTGGAGAAGCCTGACTTTAAAGTCACTCCGGAAACTTCGGCCAGCAGTGACTTTGAGTTTAATAGGACCTTGGCATGGCTGTCAAGCAAGGTCACGATTGTAAATGGAAAGATAGAGCTGAAAACTACGTCTCTTCCGGCAAAACATAGCGGCGCAGGCGGGAGATAGCTAAAAGCTGTTGTCCGGTAAGCCGCGGACAGAATATTCGTGGTTCACAATACTACCATACTATCATGATGAACCCCTTCATGTCCTGCGGGGTGCGGCTGCCGGTTTATGCCCTGTTTGCCGCAGCCTTTTTCCCTGTCGGCGGGCAGAATCTGTGTTCGGTCTCTACCTCCTCGGCATATTCACCGGCTTGCTCTCAATCTCGGCCCAGTTGACTCCCCAGCCAACATCTACCTTCAGGGGCACGGCAAGGTTTATCACGTTTTCCATGGTCTCTTTTACCATCGCGGCGGTCCTCTTTATCTCTTTCTCGGGCACTTCGATTATCAGTTCGTCATGTACCTGGAGCAACATCCTGCAGGGTGTTTTTTCCGCCTGGATGTTTGAGTCAACTTCTATCATGGCCAGCTTTATTATATCTGCCGCAGTGCCCTGAATAGGCGTGTTAATAGCGGTCCTTTCAGCGAATTCCCTTACAGTCCGGACCTTGCTTTTAAGGTCAGGGATATAGCGCCTGCGACCAAGGAGCGTGGTGACATACCCCTGTTCCCTGGCCTTTTTTACAGTTTCTTTCATGTAGCGTTTTACCCCGGGATATTTCGCAAAGTAGCGTTCGATAAACTCCTTTGCCTGCCTATTCTCAATGCCCAACTCCTTTGCCAGGCCATAGGCGCTCATTCCGTATATTATTCCAAAGTTGACGGTCTTGGCCACTCTGCGCATGTCCGGTGTAACCAGCTCAGGGAACACGCTGAAGACCTCTGCTGCGGTGAGACGGTGAATATCTTCTCCGTTTTTGAAGGCATTTACCAAGGCTTCATCACCGGAGCAGTGGGCAAGGACTCTCAAGTCTATCTGTGAATAATCCGCGGATAAGAGGAAGTCACCGGGAGCAGGGATAAAGAGTGCCCTGATTCTTCTGCCTTCTTCTGTCCTGACAGGAATGTTCTGGAGATTGGGGTCACTGGATGACAGCCTGCCGGTGGATGTGACAGTCTGGTTAAAGGAGGTATGGACCCGTCCTGTCTCAGGATTGATCATTCTCTTTAAACCGTCCACATAAGTGGACTTGAGCTTTGACAGATTTCTGTAAAAAAGTAGTTGTTGTGGAAGCTCGTGAAACTTGGCGAGTTCCTTGAGTACTTCCACATCTGTGGAGTACCCGGTCTTCTTGCGGGTCTTTTTTATCTGAGGGAGCTTGAGTTTTATAAAGAGTATTTCCGCCAGTTGTTTCGTAGAGTTTATATTGAACGGTTCTCCGGCAAGTTCGATGATTTTTTCATCCAACTCGGAGAGCCTCTGAGAAAATTCTGTTGACAATACATCAAGTCCTTCTTTATCAACAAGAATTCCGGCCATCTCCATTCGAGCCAGTATCCGTATCAATGGCACTTCAACCTGCTCAAACAGTTCCCACAGGCCGCTCTCTTTTAGCCTCTTCCACAGGGCCTTTTGGACAAGAGAGGTTACGTGTACATCTTCACAAGAGTAATCCCTGGCAAGCGGCAGAGGCACATGGGCAAAGTTCCTGACCCTTTTCTGTGTCCCGGTTACTTCCCTGAAAGATATCATGCGGTGCCCCAACACCTCCTGTGCTATCTCGGCAAGGTTGTGACGGCGCTTCGAGGGGTCAAGGAGGTAAGAGGCCACCATTGTGTCTCCGGATATTCCCTCGAGCTTCATTCCGTGGTTGGCGAGGACAATCAGGTCATATTTTATATTCTGCCCGATCTTTTCGATTTTCCGGTCTGAAAATATGGGTCCAAGGGCCTCGGCTACTTGAGACAAATTGAGCTGTGCCTCCCGGCTTTTGTGCCCAACAGGGATGTAAGCGGCCTTTGGCGGTGTAATGCAGAGAGAGATCCCAACGAGCTTTGCCTTCATTGGAAATTCGCTTGTGGTCTCTGTATCGATGACTATTCTTGAGGCCTTACGCGCCATTTCCGTCCAGCGAGCAAGATCCGTCGAGGATTGTATGAGCTCGTATTCCTTAAAGGAAATGGTCTGTTCTGGCACCATCTGGTTTAAAAAGCGGGTAAGATTGAATTGCTGGAAGAGCTGCCTCAGTTTTCTCTGGTCAGGAGGGTTTCTGCGAAATGCGTTGATATTAAGGGGAAGAGGGATATCATCCGCAAGGCTTATAAGCCCGCGCCAAAGGTCCAGGCGGTCCCTGTGGGCTTCAAGCCGCTCTTTCAATTTTCCATCGGGGAGTTCATCCAGGTGCCTGAAGAGGTTACTTACTGAACCGTAGCTCTTTATGAGTTTCAGCGCAGTCTTTAAGCCGATTCCAGGCACGCCGGGGATATTGTCCGAGGTATCACCGGTCAGCGTCATTACCTCCAGGAATTGGAGCGGTTCAATGCCGAAGCGTTGGCGGAAGGTATCAAGATCCATAACTTCGTCTTTCATCGAGTCCCATATGCTGACTTGCGGTCCAATCAACTGAAGGAGGTCTTTGTCGCCGGAAACAATAATAATGGTCTGATCAGTTAGGCGCCTTACCAGTGTAGCAATTATATCGTCTGCCTCGTAGCCGTTTTTCTCAAGCTGTTTGAGCCCCATGGCATTTACAATTTTCCTCACATATGGGATCTGAACGCTCATATCGTCAGGCATCGCAGGCCTGTTTGCCTTGTAATCGGCATAAAGATCGTGTCTGAAGGTAGGGCCCTTGGCATCCCACACAATGGCCACATATTCCGGGTCTTTTTCTTTTAGCACCTTCCAGAGCATATTTGTAAGGCCAAAGATTACCTTGGTAGGAAACCCATCGTGGGTAGTCAGGGGCTGACGTATTGCAAAGTAGGACCTGTAGAGATACGAACTGCCATCTATCAGGAATAGTGGCGGGGTGCCTCTCTTGCTCGTAGTTCGGAGTTGGTGGTCCATAGTTAATAGCTGGCGGTTGATGATACCTGTTTCCTCGAATATGTAATTCTTACAGTAAATATCAATGGCAGTTTGTTTGACTTTTTTGTATGATCTAAGTATCCTCAATGGCTGCAAAAGTAAAGAGGGGAGGGCCTTTTTATGTCAACGCTGGTAGTAGTGGGGACGCAATGGGGTGACGAAGGCAAAGGGAAGATAGTAGATCTCTTGACAGAGTATGCCGAGGTCATAGTGCGTTTTCAGGGCGGTAACAATGCCGGCCACACTCTGGTAGTGGACGGTGAACAGTTTATTTTTCACCTGATCCCTTCCGGAATTTTAAATGATGACAAGCTCTGCCTGATCGGGAACGGAGTCGTAATTGATCCGTCGATCTTTATCCAGGAACTTGAGGGGCTTGCTTCAAGGGGCAGGCCTGTAACCGCCGATAGATTGAGGCTCAGCCTAAACGCGCATCTGATAATGCCGTATCACAAGGCCCTGGATCTTGCCAGAGAGGCCGCCAAGGCCGAGGGAAAAAAGCTCGGGACCACGGGACGGGGTATAGGACCGTGTTATGATGACAAGATAATCAGGAACGGAATCAAGGTGGCCGACCTTCTTGATTCCTCGCTCTTTAGAGAAAAACTCGAGGATAATGTAAAAGAAAAGAATTTTTATCTGACTAAGTTGCTGAATGCCGATCCACTTGATCCCGAGAACATTTATGCTGAGTTTCAGGACTATGCAGAGCGCCTGGCGCCCTTTATTGATAATGTTTCCATATTGATAGACGATGCGCTGCATAGTGGGAAAAACGTGCTGTTTGAGGGTGCCCAGGGCACGCAGCTTGACATTGACCACGGGACCTACCCCTTTGTCACATCCTCCAATACCGTAGCCGGGGCGGCCTGCTGTGGGGCAGGAATAGGCCCCAGCAAGATCAACAGGGTGCTGGGCATCTGCAAGGCCTATACTACAAGGGTAGGTGGGGGTCCCTTCCCTACAGAACTGGAGGATGAGGTCGGCGACTATTTACAGGAAAAGGGGGCCGAGTTCGGTGCAACTACAGGCAGGCGGCGTCGTTGTGGATGGCTTGACGGTGTTGTGTTAAGAGATGCAGTGAGGATCAATGGTCTGGATGGTCTGGCTATAACAAAGCTCGATGTATTAAGTGGTCTTGATCAGATCAATATATGCGCTGAATACGATATTTCAGGAACCAGACATACCTGTATGCCTGGAAATATTCGGGAGGTCGAATCAATAAAACCGATTTATAGGACACTTTCCGGCTGGAATGAGGATCTCAGCCGGATGAGATCCTTTGATGATTTGCCTGAAGAGGCCAGGGACTATCTAAAGACTATAGAGGATATGGCCGGGACACCCATAATGCTGATTTCAGTGGGCCCTAACAGGGAACAGACAATTTTTTTGAAAAATCCTTTTGAATAACAAAATAGGGGATACCGGATTGATCGGCATCCTGATAGCTGGAATAGGCACCAAAGAGCTTGACTGGGCGGCGATGTCGAAATAACATGCTGTATGTAAGGTAATTTAAGAGGACTGGTTTGTGCTTGAAAGGAAAGGAGGTAAATCAAGTGAAATTAAAGAGTGTTTTTGAAAATAACGGGTTTATGCCTGCAAGATATACATGCGATGCCGGTAGCAATAGTCCGGAATTCGTAATAGAAGATGTGCCGGAAGGAACAAAGAGTTTTGCCATGACATTAGAAGATCGCGACTCTCCAATAAGAGTGATGGTTCACTGGATTATCTTTAATATTCCCCCTGATGTAAGAAAGATAGAAGAAAATACTGTTCCTCAAGGAAGCATACAGGGAACAAATGATTTTGGGACCCGCAGCTATAAAGGACCTTGCCCCGATTCGGCCATACATAGATATGAATTCAAGTTATTTGCTCTGGACAGGGTCCTCGAAGTTGATGAAAGGACGAAAAAGGCTGAGTTAGAAAACTTGATGAGGGGTCGTACTCTGGCAGAAGCAGTATTAACTGGATTATACTCAAGAGACTAAAAAAAATAAAAGTAATTGCCTCTTTCAGCCCTGATTATACCGCAAAAAGTCATGAAATATGATCCTGCTGAAAATGCCTTGGATGTAATGCACTGAAATCAGAACCTCCTTCTACCTTGACCACTGTGTGGACATTGCCTCTTGGGTGAAAGTCACCTTCCACCTTGATAATGCGGGGTGAAAGGATCTCCTCCAGGTCTGAGAATATCTTGTTGGTGGCTTCTTCGTGCGAAATGTATTGATCTCTATAGCTGTTAAGATAGAGTTTTAGGGATTTCAGTTCTACTATGAACCGGTCCGGTACATAGGTTATCCTTATGGTCGCAAAGTCAGGATACCCTGATCTTGGGCAAAGGCAGGTAAATTCCGGGAAGCTGATCTCTATGGCATAGTCACGTTCAGGGCATGGATTCGGCCATGATTCAAGCTCGGCCTTTCTTATCTCTTTTTCTCCATATTTTATTTTCGCCATTTTCCCGTATGTCTGAGACAAAAGAACCGTATGGTGAGTTCTATTGGGCAACAAGGATCTTGTGAACCGGAACGATCCTGAGGCGCTTGCTTACCCTCGGCAGTTCATCGTGCAAAACTTTCCATGTATTGATTGTCGGATGTCCTATGGCAAGGGCATATCCATTCTTCACAGACACCTTCACCATTTTCCTGACTTCTTTTCTGATGGATTCCTTGCGGGCATCATGGTCCAGAAACACGGTCCTTTCAGCAGATGGTATACCCATAGATCTTGCAGTTGCATAGGCTACAGTATAACGCGTAGTCCTGCTGTCAACAAAGAAAAGGCCGCGACGCTTTATCTCGGCAAGAATTAATTCCATGCCTCTTTGGCTTGTAGTGAATTTAGAACCCATGTGATTATTTACTCCGATTGCATCAGGTACGGCATCCAGATCCCTTCTGAGTATCTGCAACATGGAATCAAGGTTCATACTCAGACGCAGTGCGCCTGGACCAGGGTCAATCGCACTGTTAACAGGCTCCAGGGGCAGGTGTATCAAGACATCTTTGCCGAGATCCATGGCCTTTCTGGCCAGCTTGGGTGTATAAGGCGCAGATGGGAGAAAGGAAAAGGAAAGCGGAACCTCCAACTCCAGAAAGGCGTTGTTAATTGGAAGATTATAGCCCATGTCGTCTATAAGTATGGCCACTAAAGGCTTAAGGGCCGTGCTTTCCGGTCTT
Source organism: Deltaproteobacteria bacterium (assembly GCA_003194485.1). Classification (NCBI taxonomy): domain Bacteria; kingdom Pseudomonadati; phylum Myxococcota; class Myxococcia; species Deltaproteobacteria bacterium. The sequence continues at coordinate 98,232 of PQXD01000008.1, read as the reverse complement.
GATGGTTTGGAAGGCAAGGAAACCTTTGGAGCGGAATCAAATTCTTCAAAAGGCGGATGGATTTCCGGTCTGATGCCCATGGGCAAGGGAATCAGATATAAAAGTGTTACAATTGCTCCGGTTATCCCCAAGGCTATTATGGGCCACAGCAAGCGGGGAGAATGTCTTGCGAGATTCTTTTTGCGTGTCTTGTTTTTCCTCGATGAGCGAGTTTTAGGCATTTAAGAGGCTTGCATCCCGGGCATTTTGAGCGGAATTATGGTAAATATTCGGTGAATCCGCGGCCCACTGTGGAAATTGCCATCCGTGCCCTGCCGCAGGAGCGGTTTGCCTTTTGCAGGGTTTCAACCGCGGGCCGGATTGCACTGCCTCTCCGGTCCGCAATGAGTGAGCTTTGAAACCCGGAAAAAGGTAACCGCTCCAAGGCAGGATATAACGGGTTCACCGAATATTTACTTATGTTTCAGGACTTTTTGCAGTGTAATCAGGGTTAACCTGTTTAAATATGCTCCAGGCCTTCAATATCCTGATTGCTTCTTCCAACTGGTTATCCATAGGGGGCGCATGTGTTTTTCCATTGTCAGCTTCGGGGTTGACAGCTTCCGGCTTGTCTTTTACGGAATTAAGCTCATCTTCGCCTGGCAAGTGGCCCTTCAGATCGCGCTCTGTCGGGAAATGAAAGATCTCGTCCCTTTCTTTTTCTTTTATTTTTTTCAGGGGTGCATAAGGTACTTCTATGTCAGGCTCTATGCCTTTTGCCTGTATGGACCTGCCGTTAGGGGTATAGTATCTGGCTGTGGTAAGGCGCACCGCGGATCCGTCTTCAAGAGGAATGATGGTCTGGACCGATCCCTTGCCGAAGGTCCGGACCCCTACAATTATTGCCCTTTTGTGATCTTGCAAGGCCCCTGCAACTATCTCAGATGCACTGGCGCTTCCTTCGTTGACCAATACCGTTATGGGATAATTGCGTGAATGCCCGTCCGGATGGGCCTCAAAACGCATTTTTTGCTCCTTGATCCTGCCATCTGTGTAAACAATAAGTCCCTTTTCCAGGAATACGTCAGCCACTTTTACGGCCTGATCAAGCAATCCTCCAGGATTGTTCCGGATATCAAGAACCAGTCCCTTGAGCTCTTTGTCTTTTTCCAATTCCCTTAAGGCCTTTTCCAGCTCAGAAGTAGTCTTGTTCTGGAAGTTACTGATACGTATGTAACCATAGCCCTCTTCCAGCATCCTGGACCGCACACTTATTATGGGAATCACGTCCCTTGTCAGGGTTACCTCTTTAAGCTGTCTCCATCCCTCACGGTATATGGAGATAGTCACATCGGTCCCCTTGGCACCCCTCAGAAGCTTCACTGCCTCGATCAGGCTCATGTTTTTTGTGGTTTTGTCCTCTATCTTCAAAATCTTATCATTGGCTTTCAGCCCCGCTTTGTATGCCGGGGTGCCCTCTATGGGAGATACAACCGTCAGTATGCCGTCTTTGATGCTGATCTCTATGCCTATGCCGGTGAAACTGCCTTTGGTCTCTATCTGAAGCTCCTTGTAGTCCTCGGGCTTCATAAAAGAGGAGTGTGGATCAAGAGATGTGAGCATGCCTTGTACCGCACCATAAATGAGTTTCTTGGGCGGGACTTCTTCCACATAATTGCGCTGCACCAGGTCAAGAACAGAACCGAAGATCTTGATTTGTTCGTAAATCCCGTTTTCCCTGGCAGAGACAAGTTGATGCGCCTGATAGGTTCCTGCTACTATGAAAGAGCAAATCAGGGCAGTTACGACAAGCCAGTGGCGTCCCCATTTTGGAAATTTTTTCATTTTTTTATCTCTCTTAACTAATCATAACAATAAAACATACCAGGAAGGCAGGCAATCTCTATTTTACCACTGGATATTTCATATAAGCGCAGGCGAATTTTGTGACGCAGCACAGGAGGCTCTTTTGAGCCTTCAGAGGCAAGCTGTGATCGTCTTTTCTCAAGCTATGGGTAAAAATACCACCATAGCCAGGA
>PQXD01000008.1:88261-93945 GCA_003194485.1 Deltaproteobacteria bacterium | reverse complement strand
AAAAAAAATTAGAAAAATTGAGGAGTTGACTCAAAAAATGGTTGCTCTATGAAAGAATCTTCAGACCAATGGCAGTAATTGTATGGCAAGCAGCCTACCCGGTGCTTGCTGCCTGTATCTTATATGAAATATCCAGTTTACCATATGACTATTGAGTTAGCTCCGCATCATATGCTAATTGTAACTGATTATCCAATAATCAAAGACTATATATCGAAGCGGAGCTAACTCAATAATCATAATGCAGAGGCCGATCGTGCCAAGGAAATTTTTTTCAGTTGCACAATCTACAATAAGGAACTCATTGAAAATACGACACGGTGGATTTAACATCTGCCATACTGGATAGCGACTTATTTTGAACCATATGTTTTTATGGCTCGTGGATTAAGCCATTCGATGGGATCTTCCTGCTGTTCAACATGCCTTATCTCGAAATATATGCCCTCTTCGATCCATGGACCTCCGCCAACCAGACCCACGATTTCCCCCTCCGTGACTTTCTGCCCAACGGTTTTAAAGAACTGTGCCCCCTGGCTTATCAGGCTGAAATATTCGTTTCCGTGATCGATTATCAAGACCTTTCCATAACCAGGTATAGTATCATTATATTTTACCGTGCCATCAAAAATTGACCTGATTTCACTCCCCCTGGGTGCCGAGAAGATCACGCCGGGGCACTTCCTGTCATTCCTCCAGCCACCGGCACCGGTCCTGGACGGACGTCCTGTTACAGGCGGATTCAGCTTGCCTTTCTGTGACCTGAAGTCATACATGTCCGGTGAAACAGGACCTGAAATGAGACTGCCGGCACTTTTCCTGCTGAGACTTTTTATAATATCCTGAAGCGATTGTTCAGCAGATTCAAGTTCTTTTAACATCACTTCGTACAGCTTTCCCTGCTGTTTGAGTTCGTGCAGAAAGGCCTGTTTTTCCTGTTTTCGTTCTTCAAGAAGCAGGGCCTGGGTCTCAATTTCATCAGCAGCCGCCTTAAAGGCTTTTCTCTGTTGTTCCAATTCGGCTTCATCCTCGGCAAGCTTCTTGATACGTGATCTGTAAAGGGACCTCTGCTCTCTGTCATGATCCAGTATAAGCCTGAAGTAGGTCTCTCTTGCCAGGAGTTCCGGAATGGTCTCTGCAGCAAACAATACGTTTAAACTTCCCACTTCGCCCATTTCTCTGATGGCCCTGAGTCTGAATTCTACCTGGAATTTCAGTGCCTGAAGTGCCTGCTTCTGGCCTGCATACTCCTTTTGGGTCTCAATAAGTGCGAGTTCTTTTGCTGTCCACTTCTGTCGAGTTTTTTGAAGAATTTCCCATTGCCTGGCTATTTTTTCATCCAGTTCTGTTAATTCTTTGAGTAATGAGCGTTTACTCAATTCTATGTCAGATGCCTTTTCCTGGCGGGCTGCTATCTCTTTTTGCAGGGATTCGAGCCTTTGCTTTTGGGTTTCAAGTTCCTTTTTGACCAGATCCTCTTCGCCAAATGCATTAGCATATATTAATAATATTATCAGAGCAATAAGCTGCAGCAGCCGGTTTCGCTTTATCACAAGCGCAAAAACCTCCGCATGGCCAAGGCGGTACCCAGTACACAGAGCAGTACGCTGCTTGATATTATGGCAACGGTGTAATGCCAGGGAATAAAACAGATATTCATACCCCTGAGCAACTCGGACTTTGCCTCAATTCCCTGCAGAAACCTGTAAAACGCAAAAACGATTCCCAAGGCAAGGCTTGAGCCCAAAAGGCCCTGCAAAAAGGCCTCGACAAGGAAAGGCCCCTGTATGAACATATTTGTTGCCCCAACGAGGCGCATTATCTCCAGTTCTTCTTGTCTGGCATAAACAGTGAGCTTTATGGTGTTTGTGACCACGAAAGCAGCGGTAAACAACAGAAGGATTCCGGTTATTGCCACAATAATTCGAACAAAACCTGAAAAGATATATAGCCTGTCTATCCACTCCTGCCCATACTGGACCTTGGATACTTCAGGCCACTTGTCTATTTCTCCGGCCAGTTGCTTAATTCTCTCCAACTGGAATATGGCCCTGTTGATCTGGATTTCAAAAGAAGGCGGCAGGAACTTGGGGTCAACTCCTTCAAGCACTTCTTTCTCATCTTTCAGAAAATTCTCCAGCCTTTTAAAGGCCTCTTCTGAAGATATGTAAGTTACTTTTTCCACTCCGGGCAGCCCTGCAAGATCCTGGTAAAGACCTGGAATACGGTCTTTTGGTGTATCTTCAGTGAGAAAGACGGTCAGTCCGAGCTCAGTGCCGAATCTTTCAGCAAAACGCTGGAGGTTGAAGTAAAGCAGGGTAAAAAAGGCAAAAATCAGGATGGAAAGGCTGACCACTATCGTAGTCATAAACTGTGCACAAAGGTCTTGTCTGAGGTCGTAAAATGCCCTGCGGCAAAGGACAGGCAATGTCATTATTGAATTCCGATTTTTCCGTTAAGGAGCCTTAACACCCTGCGATGAGTATTTTTAAATAATCTTTCATCGTGGGTTGCAAAGATGATAGTTGCACCCCTGGCATTCAGTTCTTCCATAAGCATCATTGTTTCTTCAGTCCTTTGCAGGTCCAGGTTCCCTGTTGGTTCGTCGGCGAGAACTATGGGGGGCCTGTTGACCACGGCCCTGGCGATAGCTACCCGCTGCTGTTCACCTCCTGACAGATGCAGCGGATAGTAGCTCGTTTTTCCGGTAAGCCCGACCCCTTCCAGTACCTGCATTACTCTTTTTTCTGCCTGCTTCTTTCCCAAGCCGGTCACTTCCAGGCTCAGTGCAACATTATCAAATATGGTACGATTTGATAGAAGCTTGAAGTCTTGAAAAATTACACCGATTTTTCTCCTCAGGTATGGCACCTGGGAATTTGAAAGGGATGAGAGCGTCACACCGTCCACCCAGACCTCTCCCGATGTAGGCCGTTCAGCACAAAAAAGGATGCGCAGCATAGTACTTTTCCCTACACCGCTGGGACCTGTCAGGAAAACGAATTCACCCTTTTCGATCTCCAGATCAATACCGGAAAAGACGATGTTGTCCTGAGAATATGCCTTTGAGACATCCTTAAATCGAATGATAGATGATTCAAGAGAGATCATTGTGAAAGGCGCCAAAAAAATTAAATTAGATACATTATGTAATTATTAATTCTCTGCCGGGGAGTAAAGAACGGCTACACTCTATAATCGGAATTCCGTTCAGGCTTCTTAATATTTTTTATGACTATTGAGTTAGCTCCGCTTCGATATATAGTCTTTGATTATTGGATAATCATCCAATAATCCGTACAATTAGCATATGATGCGGAGCTAACTCAATAGTCATAATATTTTTTACTAGATGGGTCAATCGGTGTCCCTTATTCGTATCGGAGAAAAAGGCAGGTCTGCCATGACACCATTGCGAATCTGTCCGGGTGCAGCAACGAAGAAATAGAGGCTCATAAAGTTCTCTTTGGCTAACAAGAAAAATCAGGTATTATCGGATAGGTACTCAGCAATCCGGCAAGTCCCTCCAGGGCGGGTATTACGGCTTTTTCCTCGTGGGGTTCGAGGGTCAGGATAGGGGTCTTCTTTTGAGCATAAAGCCACGAAAAAAGGCTGTCAAAGTCCAGAATCCCTTCCCCGATAGCAAGGTGATCATCATGCATTCCCATGTTGTCATGAAGGTGAAGCTGGCCCAATCTGTCTCCCAGATCTTTCAGCCAACTGTCCAGGCCGGTTTCTGAAAACACATTCTGGTGGCCGAAGTCCAGGCAGAACCCGAGAAGAGGTGATTTAATTGTTCGGAAGATTTCCCTATGTATCCTTGTGTCTGACTCATACACATTTTCGAGCATTATGGAAATATTCAATGGAGATGCATACTCTACGAGATCAGCTACGGACTCTATGGCATTCTCCATCCAACGATCTTTAAAATTAACATAGTGCCTGTGGTCAAAGCCGGTATGGCATATCACAGATCTTGCTTCAAACAGAGATGCAAGGTCAAACGCCTTTTTTATCCTCTCTATGGAGATCCTGCGTACTTTCCTGTCTATTGCCCCTAAGGAGAGATCGGTATACGGCGCATGGATGGTACAGCTAATACCCTCTTTTTCAGGATTCCTGCTATCTTTTTAAAACCGGACCATCGGAATCGGCCTAAGATCTCACCGTTCAGTCCTATTTCGGGGTTTATATGTTTTTCCAGGAGGCTGGGTAAGTACTTATTCAACAGCAGATCAAATGGGCAGCATACGAAGACGTGCTGCTTGAGCCTCTCAATATCCATTGCTGATTCTCCTGACAAGCTCGCAGACATCCTCATAGCTTGCATCTTCATCAAAACCGGGGCAGTCGGCCTTTATGGCTTCCCATGCATTCCGATCTCCGAGTATGCTCGGGTGAAGCGGCCATCTCCTGCATTGAAAGGGCTTGACCTCGTGGATTTTGCAGAGCCCGTCCTCGCCATAGAAGATGCAATGTCCATCGACAACTTTCATCTCCACCCTATTACCTTTCTTGATGCAAAATTTCCGGAGAAAGCCAGCTGGATCAAGATCCAGAAAAGAGGCTATGGCATACTGTTCAGCCTGAGACAGGGAGACCGTGCTCTCTCCGTGGCAACAGTGTCCGCAGAGTTTACAGGAAAAAATATCTTGGACATTCACAGGTTCAGGGTTCACAGGTCACATCGCATAGGATATAGGATCCGGCACTCCTGCGGCGGCAAAGCCCCTGAGTCGCAGGAGACATGAATCGCATTTCCCGCATGCCACTTCCTGACTTTGATAGCACGACCAGGTAAGGTGCAGGGGGGCCTTCAGAGACAGTCCCTCTTTCACCACCATTTCCTTATCATAATCGATTAACGGGGTTATTATTTCAATCTCCGTTTCAGGCAGGGTTCCCTCTTTTATAAGCAGTTTGCAGGCATCGAAATAGGATTTTCTGCAATCCGGATACCCGGAGCTATCCACTTCCGTGGCCCCTATGTATATGTATCCGGCTCCTATCACCTCTGCCCAGGAAACTGCCGCGGCCAGCAGATGTGTGTTCCTGAAAGGGACATACGTTACCGGAATTCCGGGCTTTCCAAGAGACTTTTCCGGTACTGGTATCGCAGGGTCCGTGAGGGCGGAACCACCTATGGACTTAAGATAGGACATATCGACCTTCAGGCGGTCCTTAACTCCATAGTGATCAGCTATTGCCTCAAAGGCCATGAGTTCCCGCTCTTCGGTAAGCTGGCCGTAGTTCACGTGGAGAAAGGCCAGGCGGCAATTCCGTGCAGCAATGGCAGCAGCAACACAACTGTCGAGACCTCCGCTTACAAGACATACGCCCAGGGGAAGTCCATGTCGTTTTTCGTTTGGGTCAAAGGACATTTTTCAGGGCCTTTGCAGTGTAATCAGAAAATGGAAATTTGGTCTTCATGCCTTTGTAATGTTGCAGTGCTCTGGAATCTCTTTGTTCCACTTACCCAAAGTTATACTTTCCAATTTCAGGTTTCAAGCCAAACATATTTTAATTCTAAACAGATAACTTCACAAGTAAGCAAATCTGGATATTTCATATAAGCGCAGGCGAATTTTGTGACGCAGCACAGGAGGCTCTTTTGAGCCTTCAGAGGCAAGCTGTGATCGTCTTTTCTCAAGCTATGGGTAAAAATACCACCATAGCCAGGA
>PQXD01000008.1:82032-85821 GCA_003194485.1 Deltaproteobacteria bacterium | reverse complement strand
TCCTGGCTATGGTGGTATTTTTACCCATAGCTTGAGAAAAGACGATCACAGCTTGCCTCTGAAGGCTCAAAAGAGCCTCCTGTGCTGCGTCACAAAATTCGCCTGCGCTTATATGAAATATCCAGACGAGCATTACACTGGGATAAATGAAAAGCACGGCCCGACTGAAGTTACAGAGGCCAGGAAGTCATTAGACAAGATCTTGGAATGGCAGGAGGACGGCATCGTGGAAATTAAGATCGGATCGTCCGTAGTGGAGTTGACACAGGGAGATATCACACAGCAGGATACAGAGGCCATAGTAAATGCAGCCAATCGCACCCTTCTGGGTGGAGGCGGCGTGGATGGTGCAATTCACCGGGCAGCAGGCCCGGAATTGCTTGCCGAGTGCCGAACCCTTGGAGGCTGCGACACAGGGGATGCAGTGGTCACCCGAGGCTATAGGCTCAAGGCCAAGTATGTGATCCATACAGTGGGTCCCGTCTATCGTGGTCCAGATCCAAGTACAGAGCGCCTGCTTGAAAGCGCCTACCGAAGGAGCCTGGAAGTCGCACTGGCAAAGGAAATCCGCTCAGTGGCCTTTCCTGCCATCAGCACGGGGGCCTATGGATATCCCCTGGGAGAAGCGGCTTCTGTGGCCCTTCATACCGTTGTTGATTTTCTGCAGGCCCACCCTGAAATCAAGCTGGTTCGCTTTGTGCTTTTTGATCAAAGGGCCCTTGAAGCATTTGAAAAAGCCCTTGAAAGGTTTATTCCGGCAGGATCATAAAAAACCGGGAACTCAATAGGCTACATATTCTCGGATTTGAACTTTTCAAGACCTATCTCTCTGATACGGTCAAGATTTCCAGTCCTGTCTGTCCTGGAAATAAGCCCGAATAATTTTGTGATTATATTATTTAACTTATTGCATTTCCTTAATTCTTGAAAATCTCTGCAATCAGCACATGTATCATACCCGTTGTCCATATTGCATTTCCTGATTTTACAATTCCGGAAAACAGGCCTTTCACCCCGGCAGCCCCGGCATTTTCCATTTATATAAAGTCCGCACTTAGAGCAGATTAAACCACAACATGCGACTATTATGTCTTGATTGTTGTCCAACATGCCGGCTTTATCTCTCGAAATTCAGGTGTCAGCTCGGTCCTTGAACGAAGACCTTGAAATGCCGGCCGGTCTCACAGGCACAGCCAGGCTCAGGTACCTTCCGTTCTCTTCAAACATGAGCTTTTTGTCTACCATCATCCTCAAAAACGGCACGATCCTGTCTTCGGCAATTCCCGGGAAATGAGCCAGGACCCTTTTGAGCGAACGATGCCTTTGGCAAAAGAGATAGATTGCCCTGGATGTTCCCACGAGGCGGTGCGTCAATGGTTCGGCATTTGTGCGTTTCTGGCGTATGATCAAAAAGTCCCGGCCGTCCCGTAAACTGAGGATGGGAGTGTGTGAGGCACCCCTGTGAAGTTCGGCGTATCTCTTTTTCCATGCCCTCACCTTTTTCTTTACCGGTTGCCAGATCTTCCTTTGAAACATGAGGTCGCCACGATAGGCCTGAATCATAAAGAGGCGCGGGGAGCTGGAGACATGTGGCGGGAATATGGCGGCGTAATTCGGATGATTGAAAACCGCCTTGACCCCGAAGGCTTGGGGGTCCTGCCATACAGGGCTTCCGAGGCCGAGCCAGAAATGGACGGACCTCAGCGGACGGAATGGCAGAGCGAACTCAAGATTGCGCATGGTTTCCTCCACATCCAGAAGGTCACTGCCGGGGAAATGGAGTATCAGATTTGAGACATTTATTATGCCGAGTTCTTCGCAGTGTTTCATGACCTCCAGGTTCTGGATGGCCGTAGTCCCCTTGTTGAGCTTCTTAAGCAGCCTTGTGCTGAGGGCCTCAATGCCGATCTGGACCTCGTGCATCCCTGCGGCCTGCATTGCCTCCAACATATGCCTGGGGGTTGTGGCCCGTATCTCGGCAAAAAGGCGAAAGTCCTTGCCCAGATTGCCAAGCCTGTCAAAAATCTCTGCTGATTCCTTCATGGGAAGCAGGTTGTCCATAAAGGCCACAGAGAGTGTCTTGTGCCTTGTGGTCAGGTTATCGATCTCAGAGATCACCTTGGATGGACTCTTTGACCTGTAACCGTCCCACTGGAGATTGAGATTGCAAAAGGCACACCCTGAATATTTCGCAGCACCTTTCGACCGGCGCCACCAGCATCCCCGGGATATCTCTGCCGATAAGGTTGGGAAGAAGCTCTTTTCCGGGCTGAATGTCTTAAGCAGATCAAAATAGTCATCATAGTCAGGAAATGGGAGATTATTTAAGGTCTCCATTTGGTTGAAAGAGACAGGGGTTTCATCATTCGCGGCTTTCCGTGAAACAATCCCGGGGATAGGAGGCATCTCCTCATGGCCCTGGGGATCCCTGAGATGATGAACCAGTTGGCTCAGCTGGAGCTCGCCTTCACCATTGACCACAAAGTCCGCTTCCGGAAACACCTGAAGCAGTCTTCTGGTGGATTCTCCTGCGAACATGGACCCGCCTATCACAATGGTGAGATCCGGGGACCTCTGCTTGATGCGCTTGATAAAATAGAGGGCGGATGTGAGCTGACAAAGGCATATTGAAAAGCCGGCCAGGCCGAAGTCTCCCCAGTTTGTGCTGTCAATGAAGGCATCCGATACCTTCTTGGCCTGAAAGGCCAGGGTTTCGAGGCCTGTATTGCGGATAAGGGGATTGCGTGAGGCCTCCCGGGAGAAGACCTTTTTTATATACTCAAGGCGTTCCGGGAACAGCAGGGCGGCATATACGGTTTCCGCCAGCCATGTTCTTTCAGAGATGACCTGATAGAGCCTGTAACCAATGGTTTCCGCTACCTTTAAATAAAAATGGTGGGCCTCCACTTTCAGATCGGGAAACTGCATGCCCAGATATGCCTTCAGAGTTCCAAGCTGAATAGAAGGACGGCTGAAAAGGGGCCAGGGTGTTGAAACCAAAACGATACGCTCCAATGGACCGGTTCTCTCCCCTTTCGCTGTCATTTATTATGTATCCCGGATTCCGGTTCAGCGGCTGAACGACTCAACTATTTGACGATCTCTGATGAATGAGACGGTCGAGGCCGGGCCGCCCATTGCGGGACAAAGGCATCTTGCACTGTATTCATGGAAGGGATGTATGATTTCAGGTCCAACACCGGTGAATCATTGAGGGCATCGATTGAATCAATCCGGATTACGTCTTTTTTGATTGACAGAATTTTACAGATTGATAGACCAATGAGATTAGGCCTGCAGGGGGAATGGCAGGCGAATACGCCTGTCAACGGGTTATCCATATTGTGTCTGGGATGAACACGCAAGACATTTCTTTTCTCAGGCGTATCGTTTTTATGAAACCAATACAGCACTATTACATGGGAAAACTGATCCAGCCCCAAAAGGGCATCGGCATATTCCTTGTAAACCTCTATGGCTGTGGTGCCCGAATCCTTTTTGACTTTTCCCACTGCAAACAACTGAAAAGAGTCCATTGGACCTCCTTAATTGCACTATGAAATTTACCGGAGTTCATGCCTCTAAAAAATCTTCTGGAATTTAGCCACATGGTCAGGATAAAACGGCGTAGCACCTGTCGCGATGTCAACTGAATGCAGGCAAAACTGGATATTTCATATAAGATACAGGCAGCAAGCACCGGGTAGGCTGCTTGCCATACAATTACTGCCATTGGTCTGAAGATTCTTTCATAGAGCAACCATTTTTTGAGTCAACTCCTCAATTTTT
>PQXD01000008.1:71548-74392 GCA_003194485.1 Deltaproteobacteria bacterium | reverse complement strand
AAAAAAAATTAGAAAAATTGAGGAGTTGACTCAAAAAATGGTTGCTCTATGAAAGAATCTTCAGACCAATGGCAGTAATTGTATGGCAAGCAGCCTACCCGGTGCTTGCTGCCTGTATCTTATATGAAATATCCAGGTATTTGGCCTATGTGTCGGAATACCTGGAAGGAGGTGATTATCCGGACAGACAGAATGTAACAAGTCAGATATTTTTGGAAAGAAGGCAGGCCAATAGGCCTGCTATAACTTGGTGGAATAGGCGGGATAATGTCCCGGTTTTTAGACCAAGGAAGAAGGGGAGGGAATAATTATGCTAAAAAGAGTCTTGATTGCCGCAGTCGGTCTTTGCTTTTTGATCGGCTGTCAGATGCTGGAAAAAAGGGCCAGTATCATCAAGGTGCCGGAAGTGGCGCCCGGGGCAACATACGTAGGCAGCGAAGCCTGTTTGGAATGTCACGAAGACTTTGCCAATGATCGGCATAACAATGTTCATATGCGCATTGCGTCTTTTGAGGCATATGGCTACCAGCATGGCTGTGAAGGCTGCCACGGGCCAGGGTCCGTACACGTGGATGAGGACGGTGAGCCGGAGAAGATCTTGCGCTTCGGTAAAGATGGGCTGGCCGCTGATGAAGTTGCCGGGGTCTGCACTACCTGTCATCAGGCCGGGGCCCAGATGAACTGGGCAAACTCAGAGCATGCCCTGAGTGACGTAACTTGCACTTCCTGCCACAATATCCACAATAATCCAGAAAAACACCTCCTGGCTGAGAAGGAAATAGATCTCTGTGCCTCCTGCCATACATCTCAGAAGGCAAAGATGTATTATATGTCTCACCATCCCTTGAAAGAAGGGAAAATGACATGCGATAGCTGTCACCAGCCTCACGGTACACAGACCGGGGCCGACGGCATGCTTAAGACCGACGAAAGGCTCAACGACCTGTGCCTTAAATGCCATACCCGTTATCAGGGACCGTTCGTCTTTGAGCATGCCCCTGTTTCAGAAAGCTGCCTTGAGTGTCATGAACCCCACGGGACCGTGGCAAACAACCTCCTGAAGCAGAATGAGCCCTTCCTGTGCCTGCAGTGTCATGAAGCACACTTCCATGCCAACAGGGAAGGCACGATTGGCGACCTTACGAGAGGTGGTGTCATGGATGCATATAACGACCTGACGCCACATACCGTCAGGGGTAAAGATCCTCATGACTGGTCCCGCGGAATGCTGACAAAATGTACTACTTGTCACCAGTCAATTCACGGCAGTGATTTGCCATCGCAGGCAGGTGCGGGCCTCGGCGCCGGCCTGACACGCTGATAAGGAGGCAGACAGATGAAGAAATATATAGCAATTTTTGTCATTTTTGCCCTGGCCGTCTTCCTCTCGCTTGGCAATGCCGTATGGGCAGATGAGGATGGTGAACAGAGTATTCATGTAGAACTCTCCGGGGGCGTGAGCATCAACGGTAATAATGACAGCCCCAATAAGGCGGCAGAATACAGAAGCCTTTCAGACGAAGATCTGGTTGGAATTTATGGCGGTTCAGTTGACGTCAGAAGCGGTAAGATCGAGTTCGGCGCAGAGGGTAGGCACATCGACACCGTGGATCAGGACTACAGTGGGCACCTGAATGTGGATCGGATCTTCGAGCTTCACGGCGGATACCAGGAATTCTTGCATCGCCTGGGCCAGGATGAACTGCTCCATATACAGGCGGTAACAAAAGCTCCGGGGCAGGGAGCCGAGTTGTGGCACACTTATGATTATGCTCCTTCGGGGTTTGACGTAAACTCCAACAGGGCGCCGGATAAAAATTTCGGCGTCAACTATGAAAAATACGATGCGACCACTGTCCTTCGTCTTCCCATGGTACCAGGCGTCAAGGTGGGTGTGCACTATCGTTATGAGAATAGAGAAGGACATCAACAGGCAATGGGCATGAGCAAGTGTGGTTCTTGCCATGTAGTGGCCCATGATAAAGACATCGATGAGACGACCCAGGACTACAAGCCTTTTGTTGAAGTCAATCTTGGGCAGCTCTCGATGGAATACAGCTTTCTCTACAGGACATTCGACAATCATAGTAATCACCTGTACCACCTGTATGATCCTGCAGTTAATCCAGGTAATCCGTCGATCGGGTTCGACAGTTTAGTTAACTACGATGTCCATGATAACCCTCTCGAACTGTCCAGGACCCCTGAGACCACCAAGACGGTCTACCACGTGAAAGGCAAATACGATATCAGCAAGAATCAAAGCGTGTCTTTCGGCTATATCCACTCCTTCGCAGAAAATCAAAGTGCCGATGAATATGGCATAGAAGGACACGAACTGGACACGACTTACGATGCCGGGATGCTGAGCTGGACAGCCAATCTGACCAGAGACCTGCTGGTAAGCCTGAACGGTCGCTATCAGTTTATCGACTCTGACAGCGCAGACATAGATCTTAAGGGTGACAGCAATGACTGGACACGCGACTCGGATGAAGAAAGGAATATTGCCAATGTCCGTGCCGACGTGAGGTATCGCTTGCTTCGCAACCTGACCCTCAGGGGCGGTTATGAGTATGAAAGTGATGACAGGAAAAACCAAGAGTTCATCGTGGACAGAGATATCAAGACACACAAGTTCAAGACCAAGGCCAAATGGAGACCATTCAGTGGTCTTTCTGTAACGGCAGGATACAAATTTACCTTTAGAGACGATCCTTATGAGTCTGTCCCGCAAATATTAGTTGCAAAATGAGGCCGAATTCGGTAAAATATTATATAATTTCAACATGATAATTGCTTTTTGAGGGCCTCATGAACTACAATTTCAGAAGCTATAATCCG